>NZ_JBHVKJ010000090.1:0-14211 GCF_042798275.1 Nocardioides sp. NPDC057767
TCGGCCTGCGCGAGGAGCCGGACCCGGACCCGGTCTGACCCAAACCCACACCGAGACGGCGCGTCAGAACGCGCCGACTCGGTGTGGTGAATCTCAGGCGAAGGCGCGCTCGATGAGCTCCTTCTGCTCGACCGTGTGCCGCTTGATGGTGCCGACGGCGGTGGTGGAGGAGGCCGGGCGGGTGATCGGCTCGACCTCGCGGCCCAGCTCGGGGACCACGTTGAGGTAGTAGCTCGGCCACGGACCCTGGTTGTAGGGCTCGTCCTGGACCCACTTGACCTTGGCGTCGGGGTACTTCGCGAGCTCGGCGGCGAGCTGCTCGGTCGGCCACGGGTAGAGCTGCTCGACGCGGATGATCGCGACGTCCTCGCGGCTCCGCTTCTTGCGCTCGACGGCGAGGTCCCAGGTCAGGCGGCCGGAGACCACCAGCACGGTCTTGACCTTCGAGGCGTCCGCCTCGGAGTCGCCGATGACCGGCTGGAACGAGCCCGAGGTGAAGTCGGCCGGCTGCGAGGCAGCCTCCTTGCGGCGCAGCATCGACTTCGGGGTGAAGACGATCAGCGGACGGTGCTCGGCACCGAGCGTGTGCGTACGCAGCAGGTGGAAGTAGGACGCGGGGGTCGACGGCTGCGCCACCACCATGGCCTCGTCGGCGCACAGGGTGAGGAACCGCTCGATGCGCGCCGAGGAGTGGTCGGCGCCCTGGCCCTCGTAGCCGTGCGGCAGCAGCAGCACGACGCCGGAGTCCTGGCCCCACTTGGTCTTGCCGGCCGAGATGTACTCGTCGATCACCGACTGGGCGCCGTTGACGAAGTCACCGAACTGCGCCTCCCACATGACCAGCGCGTCGGGACGCGCGACCGAGTAGCCGTACTCGAAGCCGAGGGCGGCGTACTCGGAGAGGAGCGAGTCGTAGACGTAGAACTTCGCCTGCTCCTCGGTCAGGTTGTTGAGCGGCGTCCACTCATCGGCGTTCTTGCGGTCGATCATGGTCGCGAAGCGCTGCACGAAGGTGCCGCGCCGCGAGTCCTGGCCGGCCAGACGCACCGGGCGGCCGTCGAGCAGCAGGGAACCGAAGGCGAGGGTCTCGCCCGTGCCCCAGTCGATGCCACCGTCGGAGATCTGGGTCGCGCGACGCTGCAGCTGCGGCATCACCTTCGGGTGGACCGTGAAGCCCTCCGGCGGCGTGACGTAGGCGTCCGCGATCCGCTTCAGCACGTCCGGCGTGATCGCGGTGACGGTCTCGCCGGCAGGCTTCTCGGGGTAGTCCGGGACGGTCTCCCAGGCCTGCGGCATCTTGTCGGCCTCGCGCACCTCGGTGAAGACCTGCTCGAGGCGGGCCTGGTAGGCCGCCAGGACCTGCTCGGCCTCCTCGATCGTGATGTCGCCACGACCGATCAGCGATTCGGTGTAGAGCTTGCGCACCGAGCGCTTCTGCTCGATCAGGTCGTACATCATCGGCTGGGTGAACGACGGGTCGTCGCCCTCGTTGTGACCGCGGCGGCGGTAGCAGATGAGGTCGATGACGACGTCCTTGTTGAACGCCTGGCGGTATTCGAAGGCGAGCCGCGCGACGCGCACGCAGGCCTCCGGGTCGTCGCCGTTCACGTGGAAGATCGGCGCCTGGACCATCCGCGCGACGTCGGTCGCGTAGAGCGAGGAGCGCGAGGAGCCCGGCGAGGTGGTGAATCCGACCTGGTTGTTGATGACCAGGTGGACGGTGCCACCGGTGCGGTAACCACGCAGCTGGGACAGGTTGAGCGTCTCAGCGACCACACCCTGGCCGGCGAAGGCGGCGTCACCATGGACCAGCAGCGGCAGCACCGGGAAGACCGCGCCCTGGTCGAGCACGTCCTGCTTGGCGCGGGCGATGCCCTCCAGGACCGGGTCGACGGTCTCGAGGTGGGACGGGTTGGCGGCGACCGAGACCTTGATCGTGTCTCCCAGGTCGGAGACGAACTCGCCCTCGGCGCCGAGGTGGTACTTCACGTCGCCGGAGCCCTGGACCGTACGCGGGTCGATGTTGCCCTCGAACTCGCGGAAGATCTGGTTGTAGGACTTGCCGACGATGTTGGCGAGCACGTTGAGGCGGCCACGGTGGGCCATACCGATCGTGACCTCGTCCAGACCGGCCTCGGCGGCGGCCTCGCAGACCTCGTCGATGACCGGGATCGCGGTCTCGCTGCCCTCGAGGGAGAAGCGCTTCTGACCGACGAACTTCGTCTGCAGGAAGGTCTCGAAGGCCTCGGCCTCGTTGAGCTTCGACAGGATCCGGAGCTGCTCCTGGCGCGGGGTCTTGTCGTAGGGCCGCTCGACGCGGTCCTGGATCCACCGGCGCTGCTCGGGGTCCTGGATGTGCATGTACTCGATGCCGGTCGTGCGGACGTAGGAGTCGCGCAGGACACCGAGGATCTCGCGCAGCTTCATGAACGGCTTGCGGCCGCCGGCGAAGGAGCCGACCGGGAACTCGCGGTCGAGGTCCCACAGGGTCAGCCCGTGCGACTCGATCTGCAGGTCGGGGTGCGAACGCTGCTTGTACTCCAGCGGGTCGGTGTCGGCCATCATGTGACCACGCACGCGGTGGGCGTGGATGATCTCGCCGACCTTGACCTGCTTGGAGATCTGGTCGTCGTGGGTGGTGTCGATGTCCTGGTTCCAGCGGATCGGCTCGTAGGGGATCCGCAGCGACGCGAAGATCTCGTCGTAGAAGTCGTTCTCGCCGAGCAGCAGCTTGTGCACGGTGGCCAGGAACTCGCCCGACTGTGCGCCCTGGATGACCCGGTGGTCGTACGTCGAGGTCATCGTCATGATCCGCGAGACCGCGTTCTGGGCGAGCTTCGAGGGAGAGGCGCCCTGGAACTCGGGCGGGTAGTCCATCGAGCCGACGCCGATGATCGCGGCCTGGCCCTGCATCAGCCGCGGCACCGAGTTGTTGGTGCCGATGCCGCCGACGTTGGTCAGGCTGACCGTGGTGCCGGAGTAGTCGGCCATGGACAGCTTGTTGTCCTTGGCCTTGCGGACGATGTCCTCGTAGGCGGTCCAGAAGCCGGCGAAGTCCATCAGCTCGCAGCCCTTGATGGACGGAGCGACGAGCTGGCGGGTGCCGTCCTTCTTCTGCTGGTCGATGGCCAGGCCGAGGTTGATGTGCGGCGGGGTGACCATCGTCGGCTTGCCGTCGATCTCGGCGTAGGTGTTGTTCATCGCCGGCATCGCCTTGATCGCCTTGATGATGGCGTAGCCGATGAGGTGGGTGAAGGAGACCTTGCCGCCGCGGGCGCGCTTGAGGTGGTTGTTGATGACGGTGCGGTTGTCCCACAGCAGCTTGACCGGCATGTTGCGCACGGAGGTCGCGGTCGGCACCGAGAGCGACACGTCCATGTTCTTGGCCGTGGCGGCGGGGATGCCACGCAGCGTGGTGTAGGTCGGCTCGTCGGTGACGGCGACGGCGGTCGGCTTCGGGGCGTCCTTCGGGGTGGGCGTCGCGGTGCCCTTGGCCGGCTCGGCGGCCTGGGCGTCCGGGCGCGGCTTGGCCTTGGGGGCCGGAGCCGCCTTGGCCGCCGGCGCCTCGGCCGATGCGGGAGTGGTCGGCGCGGGCGCGGTGGCCGGCGCGGGGGAGACCGGAGCCTTGGCAGCCGGGGCGGCGGGCTTGGCCGGAGCCGCGGCGCCGTTCGGCGACGCGCCAGGCTGTCCGTTGGTCTCGAAGAACTTCACCCACACGGGGTCAACACTGCTCGGATCCTTCGTGTACTGGTCGTACATCTCCTCGACCAGCCACTCGTTGGCGCCGAATTCCGCGGGGATGTCGGCAGTGTTGGGGGACGGGGTGCCTGAGGACACGGCTTGATTCGCCTCTTCCGAATTTTCGCACTGTAAGAAATGGGTTGCCCACGGGCAAGGCTATCCCCACGAACACGCAAATGCCCGATGCAGGCTCTCCCTGTGGACAGGATGTAATCCGTCCCACATCTTGCGTTATCCGCCGGGGGAAGTTGCAACCCGGGTCGTTCTGCGTATGGTGGCTCGGTCCCGGAGCAGGTCGATGAGGCGGATTCCCCACATGACGAGCAGCAGTACGAAGCGCTTTCCACGCGTCGCGACGGCACTCACCGCGGTCGTCCTGAGCGGCGCCCCGGTGCTCGCCGGATGCGGTGGCGAGCCTGACAGGCCGGCCGCCTCGCCCTCCCCGTCGCCGGTGCCCGCGCCGAGCGTGAAATCGGCCACGAAGCTCATCCACGTGCAGGGCAAGTTCCCCAGGAGCCGACGCCAGGCGGTCGCCACGAACGTGGCCAAGGTCGTCGACCGGTGGCTGCAGGCGGCGTACGTCGGGGGTGACTACCCGCGCGCGACCTCGACCTTCACCGCGAAGTCGTTCCCCGGCTTCTCCAAGGGCACGATCGCCCAGGCGGGCAGGCAGATGAGCCTGATGAGCAACGCCACGATCGCCCCTCACATCGACGGGGTCGAGGTGGTCTCCAGCGACGTCCACGTCGACCTGCTGGCCAACAACAACTATCCGGTCGGCGCGGTCGCGCGGGTCCGCCTGGTCTACGACACCACCGGCGACCGCGAGTCACGCCAGACCGTCCGCGGCAGCCTCGACATGGTGCCGACCGAGACGTCCTGGGCCGTCTTCGGCTTCAACATCACCCGCGAGGAGAAGCTGGCGCAGGACCCGTCCTCGGCGCCCTCCGCCTCGCCGAGCCCCTCGGGAGACGAGTCGTGAGCCGGATGAGGAAGTTCGTACGCCGCCGCCTGCTGACCACGCTCGCGCTCGGTGTGGTGCTGGCGCTGACCGCCGTCCTGGTGCCCGACGCCGAGGTCGCCGAGCCGCGCGCCGAGCTGATCGCGACCAAGTGGGCCAAGGGCCTCGACGTCGCCAAGTTCACCCGCAAGGGCGGCACGATCTGGGTCCTGGCCGTCGGGTCGGACGCTCGTCCCGGACAGAAGGTCACCCGCACCCGCGGCGACGCGCTGCACCTGATCGGCTTCAACCCCTCCACGGGCTACGCGACCGACATCAGCATCCCGCGCGACTCCTACGTCAACATCCCCGGCCATGGCCGCGACAAGATCAACTCGGCGCTGCTCTACGGCGGCCCGAAGCTGATGGGCCGCGCCGTCGGCGACCTGGTCGGCGTGCAGCCGCAGTACGTCTTCGTCACCTCCTTCTCCGGCATGAGCGACATGGTGATCGGGATCGGGGGCGTCGACGTCGACAACCCGCGTGCCTTCAGCGATCCGTACGTCGCGCCCTACGGCTTCAAGAAGGGCCGGATCCACATCAACGGACCGCACTCGGTCGACTTCGCGCGTGCCCGCAAGACGCTCCCCGGCGGTGACTTCGACCGCTCGGCCAACCAGTCGCGGGTCATCCGCGGCATCCACCGCAAGATCGTCGCCCGGCAGAACGACGTCGGCTTCATGGCCAAGGGCGTCTCGCTGGTGATGCGGAAGATGCACACCACCGGCCTCTCCGGCCGCGACCTCTACCAGCTCGGCCACGCGGTCGCGGCGATCAACCCCGGCAAGGTCCGCACCTGCGTCCTCCCCGGCGGGATCGGCAACGCCGGCGCGGCGAGCGTCGTCTTCCCCAACGTCGGGGCGGCCCGGGCGATGGGCAAGGACGCGCGCCACGACGGCCGGCTCAACCGCGGCTGCCGAGGCTGAGCCTCACTCGTGCGCGGCGACGAAGTCGCGCACCAGCGGCGCGATCCGCTCGGGGTGGTCGGCGACCACCCAGTGCGAGCCCTTGACCTCGTGGACCGTCAGGTCGGCCACGTACGGCTTCGGGGCCTCGGCCGCGAGCGCGCGGCTGACGTAGGCGTCGCCGATCGGGGCGATCACCTGGACGGGGACGTGGACCGGTCGCGGCTGCGGGCGACCCATCCGGGCGATCGCGTTGGCGCGATAGAGCTCGAGGCCGTTGATCCGGTCGGCCCGGGTGCGATCGACGGAGGAGCCGCCGACGATCCGGTCGAGGGCCCCGGAGCGCCAGGCGAGCTCGGGGAGCAGCGGCGCCTGGAAGAAGCCGATGTAGGTCGACTCGACACCCTGCCTGAGGCGCTCGAGGACACCGAGGGCGCTCCTCCCGGGCGTACGCAGCCAGGTCCCTGCCTGGTCGAGGCTCGGCCCCGAGACCGAGGTGAACGACGCGATCCGCTCCGACGGCACGTTGCCGGCGACCGCCTCCCAGGTCTGGGTCGAGCCCCAGTCGTGGGCGAGCAGGTGCACCGGCGCCGACGGGCTGACCGCGTCGATGACGGCCTCCAGGTCGGCGTTGAGCTGCTCGATCAGGTAGCCGTCGCGCGTGGTCGGCGCCTGCGAGCTGCCGTGGCCGCGTACGTCGTAGGTCACCATCCGCAGCTCGCCGCCCAGGATCCTCACCAGCGGCAGCCACACGCTGGAGTTGTCGGGATAACCGTGGGCGCAGACGAGCGTCGGGCGGGTGTCGCCCGGAGACCCGAAGTCGGTGACGGCCAGCCGGAGCCCGTCGGTCGTCGTCACGTACAGGCTGCTCACGCGACCACCTCCGTAGCGCGAGCGCCAGGATACGGACGCGGTCGCGTGTTGTTTTTTCGGTTCACTCGCTGGCGCTCGCTCACACCTGCGAGGCTAGTCGGGCATCGTTCACGCCGACGTGACACGATTCGCCCCATGGACATCAGCTATCCGGTCACGATCGCCGCTGCTCGCACCTGGTTCAAGCTCGGCGACATCAAGATCAACATGACCGGCGCGGAGCACATCCCCGAGAAGGGCGGTGCCCTGCTGGCCGTCAACCACCTCTCCTTCGTCGACTACATCATGGCCGGGTTCCCCGGTGCCGAGCGCGGCCGGCTGACCCGGTTCATCGCCAAGAAGGAGGTCTTCGACCACCCCGTCGGTGGCCCGGTGATGCGCTCGTTCCACCACATCCCGATCGACCGCAGCTACGGCGCGGCCGGGATGAAGAAGGCCGTCGAATACCTCCAGAACGGTGAGGTCGTCGGGATCTTCCCCGAGGCCACCATCTCGCGCTCGTTCCTGATCAAGGACCTCAAGACCGGCACCGTACGCATCGCTGCCGAGGCCGGCGTCCCACTGATCCCCGTCGTGCTGTGGGGCACCCAGCGGATCATGACCAAGGGCCAGAAGGTCGACCTGTCGCGGCACAAGACGATCGGCATCGAGATCGGCCCGCCGCTGCCGGTGACCGGGGAGGACCCGGCCGCCGAGACGGCTGAGCTGCGGACGCAGATGGAGGCCATGCTCGACCGGCTGATCAAGGCGCACCCCGCCGAGGAGCAGCCCCCGGGCTCGTGGTGGCTGCCGAAGGCATACGGCGGCTCGGCCCCCACGCTGGAGGAGGCCGATGCGATGTACGCCGAGGAGCGCCGACTGCGGGCGCAGCGGAAGGCCGCGAAGCGGTCGGCCGATAAGAAGAGGGCCTAGCCGTCAGGTCATCACGGGTGCGTGCTCGGCCGTGGTCATCGCGGTGATCGCGGCATCGAAGAGCTCATCGACGACGTCGTCGTGGCTGTGGGTCGTGCCCGTTCGGGGATGCTGCCCGGTGGTGCCGATGAGTGCGGCGATGGCTTCGCCTGCCCCTTCGCTCACCTTCGCGACTCTCCCCCAGAGAACGGCTTCCGCGTCGCGATCGCCCTGGGACTCGTCGAGCCACCTGGACAGATACGCGAGCAGAGCCGGCGTAGCGTCGGTCATGCGGTCGGAGTCTAGGGCGGTCCCGGTAATTCGGTCGAGCCTTAGGTTTAGCGGCTACTCCGCGGGCTGGTAGACGCCGAGCCGGTTTCCAGACGGGTCCGTGAAGATGAACCGGCGTCCGCCGGGGTAGTCGTAGGGCGGCTCGGAGATGGTCCCGCCGGCCTTCTCGACAGCCGCCACCGCGGCCTCGAGGTCGGTCGTGCGGATCAGCGGGAGCGGCGCGACGGGCGTCTCGGACGCGTACATCCCGCCGCTCTCGTCCTTGCCGTCGGGCCCGACGATCCCGGCGTACATCCCGCCGTAGTCGTTGAAGGACCAGCCGAAGGCGGACTCGTAGAAGGTGCGCGAGCCGGGCAGGTCGGTGACCGCGAGCTCGAGATAGTCGATGTGGAGTGCGTTCATGCCCCCGACGCTACGTGCAGCCACCGACAGCGTTGGATGCGATTGCTTCGCAATTCGCGCGGCGCTTGCGCTTGATCCTCGTCTTCCTCCGCTCCGTTCGTCGCTTCGCTCCTCACTGCGCTGCGTCCAGACGAGGAGCGCTTCAGCGCTGGGTTGTTGGCGATTGCTTCGCAATTCGCGCAGCGCTTGCGCTTGATCCTCGTCTTCCTCCGCTCCGGTTCGTCGCTGCGCTCCTCACTGCGCTGCGTCCAGACGAGGAGCGCTTCAGCGCTGGGTTGTCGGCGATTGCTTCGCAATTCGCGCAGCGCTGCTGTGCAGCCGGCTCAGCCGAAGTCGACCTCGAAGCCCTTGCCGCGGAAGGAGCCGATCTTGGTGGCGTCGCGGAGGTAGGCGAGAGGTCCGTCGGGGTCGAAGGTCCAGGTGCCGCGAGCGGGAAGGAGCTTGGCGCCGCCCTTCATGGTGAGCCACGCGGTGTCGGGGTGCTCCTCGATGCCGGGCTGCTCGACGTTGCCCTGCATCGGGATCCGCGGCGCGAGCCGGGTGACGTCGTTGAACCTGGCCGTCGCGATCGGGCCGTCGTCGTTGCTCGCCTCCCAGGTGTGGGTCGCCAGCGGCCCCTTCTCGGACGACCCTCCGCTGAACTTGGCGAGCCCCTTCGGGATCGCCCACAACGTACGGCCGCCGGCCACGGAGTCGGGGGAGTCCACCCAGATGTCGACCACGCTCACCGCCTTCTTCCCGTTGGACGCGGTGATCACTCGGGCGGAGAGGAGCTCGTGGTAGGTCAGCGGGCTCGGCTCGGTGTAGTCGACCAGGGCGACGGCGTAGATGCCCTTCGGGTGCCGCTCGTCGACGTCGTGAGCGAGCCGGTAGACCGAGAGCCACATCGATCCGTGCATGTGCCAAGGGGCTGGGGGATAGCTGGTCACGAGTTCTCCCGAATTCATTGGTCGGTCCGTGTCGAAGCGGTCGAGCTCGGTTCGACGCGTGGGCGTGTGGCGATCGTCGCCACGATTCACCCAAGGAGACCAGAGATGACCGACCAGGTGAAGGGCCCCGCCTCCTACTTCCCGTCCATCGAGAAGAAGTACGGCCGCCCGATCGCGGAGTGGCAGCAGATCATCCGCGACTGCGGGATCACCAAGCACATGCAGGTCGTGGCGCACCTGATCACCGAGTACGGCCTCGGGCACGGTCACGCCAACGCCCTCGTCGCGCACACGCTCGCCGAGGGCCTCTGACCACGTGCACACGGTCGTTACGCATGTGACGAATGTGTCGCCACATCAGTCACAGGTGCAACGACCGTGTGCACCCGACGGGTCAGAGGTATACACCGTGGGCGGCGAGCTGCTCGAGGAGCGCCGCGTGGGAGTTGTGGTCGCCCGGCGCGTCGTGGACGGGCGCGGCAGCGTCGGTGTCGGGGCCGAAGGTCCAGTGGACGGCGGGCATGCCGACCGATCGGGCAGACGAGACGTTGCTCGCCTTGTCGTCGACGAAGACGATCTCGCGCGGGTCGGCGCCGATGCGCGCGGCGGCGCGGTGGAAGAACTCCGGCTCCGGCTTGGCCACGCCGAGGTCGCAGGAGTAGCAGCTCACATCGAAGAGGTCGTCGTAGCCGAGCGTGGTGCGCATGAACGCCTGACGATGCGCGGCCTGGTTGGTGCCGAGGTGCACGCCGTAGCCGGCCTCGCGCAGCCGGTGCACGATCTGGGTCGACTCCGAGTGGACCTCCACGCGGTTCCACACGGCGGCGTAGACCTCCTCGGCCGTCTCCGTCGCGGCGCACTCCTCAAGCAGATGGGCGAGCACGGCGAGAAAGTCGCCGTCCGCGCCGATCTGCAGCGGAGCCTCCCTCGCCCACGCGGCTCGGAGGAACTCCTCGGCATGGTCGCCGACGAACCTCGCGGCGGCCGCGTGCCAGCCGCCAGGCAGATGTTGGAGGACGCCGTCGGCGTCGAAGAGAACGTGGCGTATCGGTGAGGTGCTCATGGCGGTGCACAGCCTGGCACGTGGCTGCGTCGGGCGCCGCCCAATTCCGCCTTGAAACGAGTGAAACCGCTGGTCACCCAGCGGTTTCGTACGTGCCCCCGGCAGGAATCGAACCTGCGGCCTACGGTACCGGAAACCGGCGCTCTATCCCCTGAGCTACGGAGGCAGTGCACCACCTGAGCGGTGCAGATGGAACCCTACAGGCTGGGACGGATAACGGTGAAACCGACTGGCGCTTATACGCTGGACCCCGTGACTCCTGAGCAGCTTTCCACCGCGGTCGTCGATGTCCTCACCGCGCTCGTCGATGAGGGTGCGATCGCCCTTCCCGACGGCGTACCGAGCACTGTCACGGTGGAGCGACCCAGGCAGAAGGGCCACGGCGACTACGCCACCAACGTGGCGCTGCAGCTGGCGAAGAAGGCGGGGATGAACCCGCGTGCGCTGGGGGAGCAGGTCGCCGAGAAGCTGAAGGCGACCGACGGGATCGCCGACGTCGAGATCGCCGGTCCCGGGTTCCTGAACATCTCCGTCGAGGCCGGTGCCCAGGGCAAGCTGGCGGGCGAGATCGTCGCCGCCGGCGCCGCCTACGGCAACAATGATGCCTTCAAGGGCCACACCATCAACCTGGAGTTCGTCTCCGCCAACCCGACCGGCCCGCTGCACCTCGGCGGCGTCCGCTGGGCCGCGGTCGGCGACGCGCTGGGCCGCGTCCTGGAGGCTTCCGGCGCCGAGGTCACCCGGGAGTACTACTTCAACGACCACGGCGGCCAGATCGACAGGTTCGCCCGGAGCCTCCTGGCCTGGGCGCAGGGCAAGCCGGTGCCGGAGGACGGCTACGGCGGGGCGTACATCGAGGAGATCGCCAAGCAGGTCCTGGCCAAGCGCCCCGACGCGCTGGAGGCCGACGACCCGCAGGAGGTCTTCCGTGAGATCGGCGTCGACCTGATGTTCGCCGAGATCAAGCAGAGCCTGCACGACTTCAACGTCGACTTCGACGTCTACTTCCACGAGGACAACCTCCACAAGTCCGGTGCGGTGGAGCGCGCCATCGAGAAGCTCCGCGAGCTCGGCAACGTCTACGAGAAGGACGGCGCGATCTGGCTGGCCACCGAGAAGTTCGGTGACGACAAGGACCGGGTCGTCATCAAGGCCGACGGCAACGGCGCCTACTTCTCCGGCGACCTCGCCTACTACCTCGACAAGCGCGAGCGCGGCTTCGACCGCTGCTTCATCATGCTGGGCGCCGACCACCACGGCTACGTCGGCCGGATGATGGCGATGTGCGCCGCCTTCGGCGACACGCCCCACGAGAACCTCGAGATCCTGATCGGCCAGATGGTCAACCTCCTCAAGGACGGCCAGCCGATGCGGATGTCGAAGCGTGCCGGCACCGTGGTCACCATCGACGACATCGTCGAGGCGATCGGGGTGGACGCGGCCCGCTACGCGCTGGCCCGCTACTCCAGCGACTCCAACATCGACATCGACCTGGACCTGTGGGCCAAGGCCGACAGCGCCAACCCGGTCTACTACGTGCAGTACGTCCACGCGCGCACCTGCCGGATGATGGCCAATGCCGCCGACCTCGGCATGGCGATCGACCTCGACACCTTCGACCCGTCGCTGCTCACCCACGAGCGCGAGGGCGAGCTGCTGCGCGCCCTGGCCGAGCTGCCGCGCGTGGTCGCGACCGCCGCCGAGCTGCGCGAGCCGCACCGGGTCGCGCGCTACCTGGAGGACACCGCCGGGATCTTCCACCGCTGGTACGACGATGACGACTGCCGGATGCTGCCCAAGGGCGACGAGCCGGTGGCTCCCGTCAACCTGGCCCGGCTGGCGCTGGTCTCGGCGGCCCGCACCGTCTTCGCCAACGGCCTCGGCCTGCTCGGCGTCTCCGCCCCGGAGCGGATGTGATGTCGGCACACGCTTCGCCGGGCTCGTTCACCGGCACCTCCCCGGTCTGGCTGAAGACCCCGGACGACGTCAACGCGCTCGTGCCCGCGCTGTGGTCGGCTACGGCCGAGAAGACCGACGGTGTCCTCACCGTCGGGGGTGTCGCGGTGCCGGACCTGGTCGCGAACATCAACACACCTGCGTACGTCCTGGACGAGGTCGACTTCCGCGAGCGGGCCCGCGCGTTCCGTGACGCCTTCACCGGCTACGACGTCTACTACGCCGGCAAGGCGTTCCTCTGCACCGAGGTCGCGCGCTGGGTGGCGCAGGAGGGGCTCTGCCTCGACGTCTGCTCCGACGGCGAGCTCTCGGTCGCGCTGCGGGCCGAGGTGGATCCCGCCAAGATCGGCTATCACGGCAACAACAAGACCCCGATGGAGCTGCGCCGGGCGATCGTCGCCGGCGTCGGGCGGATCATCGTCGACTCCTTCGCCGAGGTCGAGCGGGTCTCCGCGATCGCCGCCGAGACCGGCATCACCGCGCGCGTGATGGTGCGGGTGACCGCCGGCGTCGAGGCCCACACCCACGAGTACATCGCCACCGCCCACGAGGACCAGAAGTTCGGTTTCTCGATCTCGTCGGGCGACGCCTTCGAAGCCGTACGCCGCCTGCTGGCCGCCCCGAACGTCGAGCTGCGCGGGCTCCACTCCCACATCGGCTCCCAGATCTTCGACTCCTCCGGGTTCGAGGTCGCCGCGCGGCGCGTGCTGGCCCTGCAGGCGCGGATCCGCGACGAGCTCGGCACCGAGCTGCCCGAGATGGATCTCGGTGGTGGCTTCGGCATCGCCTACACCACCCAGGACGACCCCTCCACGCCCAAGGCGCTGGCCGAGGAGCTCACCGCGATCGTCGAGCACGAGTGCCGCGGCTTCGGCCTCGCGGTGCCGCACCTCTCGATCGAGCCGGGCCGGGCCATCGTCGGCCCCTCAATGTGCACCGTCTACACCGTCGGCACGGTCAAGGAGGTCGCCCTCGACGGCGGCGTGACGCGCACCTACGTCAGCGTCGACGGCGGGATGAGCGACAACATCCGCACGGCCCTCTACGACGCCGACTACTCCGCCACGCTTGCCGGGCGGGCCTCGTCCGCCGGGCCCGTGCTCGGCCGCGTGGTCGGCAAGCACTGCGAGGCCGGCGACATCGTGGTCAAGCACGAGTTCCTGCCCGCGGACATCGCTCCCGGTGATCTGATCGCGGTCCCCGGTACCGGTGCCTACGGGCGCTCGATGGCCTCCAACTACAACCACGCGCTGCGGCCGCCGGTCGTCGCGGTCCGCGACGGGGAGTCGCGGGTCATCGTCCGGCGCGAGACCGAGGCCGACCTCTTCGCCACCGACATGGGTTGAGGCGTCGTGGGCGGGATGTTCGTCTAGGTATGTCGCCAAGCCGTCGCTTCCCTCGTGGAGTTCCACCAGGGAAGCGACGGTTCGGCTGCATACCTAGACGAACATCCCTCAGCCCCGCAGCGCCCGCAGCACCGCCCGCCCACGCGGCGAGAGCCGGTAGCCGACGGGGAGGGACTCGGTGAGACCGAGCTCCTTGAGCCGCCGGATGTCGGCCTTGAACGGCTTCTTCTCCCGCCCGATCGAGGCCGCGATGATCTCGGCCAGCTCGCCGGGACGGGCCTCGACGAGCTCGAGGTGCTCCCTGGTCCACGGCCCGCGGCGGCTGCGCCGGTCCATGTCGGCCAGCTTCGCGACCAGCGCCTCGGTCTCTTTCTTCCCCGGGCGCTTGGCGCGCAGGGCGACACGCTCGTCCTCGCCGGCGAAGCGCATCTCGATCCGGTAGATCTCGCCGTCCTTGCGGGACAGGAACGCCAGCAGGTCCGCGAGCGTCGTACCTGCCCGGCGGGCGTCGTCCTCGGTCAGCAGATCCGGGGACACCGGTGAGACAGACAAGAACTCGACGACGCCCATCCGGGTGCGTTGGCGGCCGCCGGCGACGTGCATGGGCCTTTTCCAGCGGCGGAAGGCGAGGTCGACGTCGCCGGTTCGGATGCGTTCGAGGTCGGCGTTGGGGAACAGCACCCACCCATCAAACCGCGCAGAGCAGGAAATTCGGTTTCGCCTTCCCGAAATCTGAGGGTTCGTGAGCCTACGATGGTCCGCATGCCGAGGGGGGTCTACTCAGAAGGTCCGCTCGCGGCGCCCTCCCAGGCGC
>NZ_JBHVKJ010000091.1:0-13803 GCF_042798275.1 Nocardioides sp. NPDC057767
GGACAGGTCATGACGCGCCGACTCGGCGGGTTTTCTCGTCAGGATGAGCCGACTCGGCGTTTGTCTACCCGAAGCGACCCGAGATGTACGCCTCGGTGTCCGGGTTGTCCGGGTTGGTGAACATCTGCTTGGTGGGGTTGAACTCCACCAGGTGGCCCGGCTGGCCGGCGGCCTTCAGGTTGAAGAAGCCGGTGTCGTCGGAGACACGAGCAGCCTGCTGCATGTTGTGGGTGACGATCACGATCGTGTAGTCGGACTTCAGCTCGTGGATGAGGTCCTCGATCGCGGCGGTCGAGATCGGGTCGAGCGCCGAGCACGGCTCGTCCATGAGCAGCACCTCGGGCTGGACCGCGATCGCACGGGCGATGCAGAGCCGCTGCTGCTGGCCACCGGAGAGACCCATGCCGGGCTTGCCGAGACGGTCCTTGACCTCGTTCCACAGGTTGGCGCCACGCAGCGCCTTCTCCACGATCGCGTCGGCCTCGGCCTTCTTGATCCGCTTGGAGTTCAGCTTGTTGCCCGCGAGCACGTTGTCGTAGATCGACATCGTCGGGAACGGGTTGGGCCGTTGGAACACCATGCCGACCTTGCGGCGAACCGCGACCGGGTCGACGTTGGGGCCGTAGATGTCCTGGCCGGCGATCTGGATCTTGCCCTCGACGTACGCACCGGGGATGACCTCGTGCATGCGGTTGAGGGTGCGCAGGAAGGTCGACTTGCCGCAGCCGGACGGGCCGATGAAAGCCGTCACCGACTTCGGCTTGATGGACATGGAGACGTCCTCGACGGCCTTGAAGTCGCCGTAGAAGATGCTGGCGTCCTTGACTTGAATGGACATGTGTTTCTCCTAGCGCCCGGTCTTGGGGGCGAAGATCGTGCCGACGATACGGGCGATGAGGTTGAGGACCATGACGAGGATGAAGAGCACCAGTGCTCCACCCCAGGCGTACTCGACGCCCTTCTGCGTGGCCTCGGACAGCTGGGTGTAGATGAAGACTGGCACGGTCATCATCGGGCTGTCGTCGAAGGCGCTGGTGTTCATGTTCGGGTTGAAGCCCGAGGCGACCAGCAGCGGCGCGGTCTCGCCGATCACGCGCGAGATCGCGAGCACGACACCGGTGACGATGCCGCCGATCGCGGTCGGGAGCACCATCCGGGTGATGGTGCGCCACTTCGGCACACCGAGCGCGTACGCAGCCTCCCGCAGGTCGTCGGGGACCAGCTTGAGCATCTCCTCGGTGGAGCGGACGACGGTCGGGATCATCAGCAGCGAGAGCGCGACACCGCCGCCGAAGCCGAAGCGCGTGCCCGGCCCGACGAGCAGGGTGAAGAGCGCGAACGCGAACAGACCCGCGACGATAGACGGGATGCCGGTCATGACGTCGACCAGGAAGGTGATCGCCTTGGCGAGGCGGTTGCCCTTGCCGTACTCGATCAGGTAGATCGCGGTCATGATGCCGATCGGGATCGAGATCAGCGCAGCGATGCCGGTGACGATCAGGGTGCCCGTCAGCGCGTGGTAGAGACCGCCCTGCTCGTCGCCGGTGACCGAGCGCATCGAGTAGGTCAGGAACTCCGGGTTGATGGTGGCGGCACCGCGAGCGATGACCATGTAGACCAGCCAGATCAGCGGGATGACCGCGACCCCGAAGGCCGTCCACACCAGGCCGGTGACGAGCTTGTCGGTCGCCGAGCGCTTGTTCTCCACCAGCAGGGCCCAGAGCGGGTAGCCGATGAGGAACGCG
This sequence comes from Nocardioides sp. NPDC057767, assembly GCF_042798275.1. Taxonomy (NCBI): domain Bacteria; kingdom Bacillati; phylum Actinomycetota; class Actinomycetes; order Propionibacteriales; family Nocardioidaceae; genus Nocardioides; species Nocardioides sp. NPDC057767. The sequence continues at coordinate 1,746 of NZ_JBHVKJ010000091.1, forward strand.
AGGACGCCGATGACGACGGCGCCGACGATGCTCATCCCGAGCACCAGGGCCAGGCCGCCCAGAGCGACCGCCGCGATGCCGACCAGCCACTGGGCACCACGCGGGAGCGTGGCGTGGGACAGTTTCGTCTCCTCGTTGGAGAGGCGGTGTCCTGAGCTTGTCGAAGGGTCGGTGTTACTCACTTGGCCCTCCCTCGGGCGACGATCCAGCGGGCGAGCGCGTTGATCAGGAAGGTGAAGGCGAACAGCACGAGGCCGGTCGCGATCAGCACCGACAGCCGGTCGGGCGTGCTCTCCTTGTAACCCTGCGCGATGTGCGCCGCGATGGTCTGCGGGTTGTTGGTGCCGACGATGAACAGCGAGATCACGACCTTCGGCGAGGCGATCATCGCGATCGCCATGGTCTCGCCCAGCGCCCGGCCGAGGCCGAGCATGACCGCGGAGACCATGCCCGAGCGGGCGTAGGGGAAGACCGCGTAGCGGATCATCTCCCAACGGGTGGCGCCGAGCGCCAGCGCTGCCTCCTCGTGCAGCCGCGGCGTCTGCGCGAAGACCTCGCGGCAGATCGAGGTGATGATCGGCAGGATCATCACGGCCAGCACGATCGAGGCGGTGAACAGCGTGCGCCCGTTGCCGGAGGGCTGGCCGTCGAAGAACGGCAGCCAGGCAAGGTTGCTCGCGAGCCAGGCGTGCGCCGGCACCAGGTACGGGCCGAGCGCGACCGCACCCCACAGGCCGAAGACGACCGACGGGACGGCGGCGAGCAGGTCGATCACGTAGGCGACGGGGGTCGCGATCCGGCGGGGCGCGTAGTGGCTGATGAACAGCGCGATCGCCACGGAGAACGGCACCGCGATGATCAGGGCCAGGACAGCCGCGTACATGGTGGCGAACAGCAGCGGCACCACCAGGCCCAGGAACGAGCCCTGGCCGGCGTAGTGCTGCTCGTCCACGTTGAAGCCCGGGATGCCCTCGATGCCCAGGAAGATGAAGACGGCTGCCAGCGCCACCAGGATCAGGGAGGCGGCGGTTACGGCAAGGCCTCGGAAGACGACATCACCCACCGAGCCACGGCCGGACAGCTCCGACTTCGGATCAACGCCAGGGTCGGCGCCGGGGTCAGCGGCGACAGTCACAAGGCATTCCTCGACTTTCTTGTTTCGGTTCTCAAGACAGCCGTACGGGCGGCGGCCGCAGCCACCGCCCGAACGGCGATCACGTCAGACTAGTCGGCACTTACTTGATCGAGCCGACGAGGTCGAGAGCCTTGTCGGCGGTCTCGCGGTCGAGCGGCGCGGTGCCGGCCTCGTCGGCCGAGACCTGCTGGCCCTCCTCGGAGAGGATGTACTCCAGGTAGCCCTTCACGTTGGCCGCGTCCTCGGCGTTCTCGTAGGTCGGGCAGGCCAGCAGGTAGGAGACCAGCACGACCGGGTAGACGCCGGCCTCGGTGGTGTCGCGGGCGAGCTCCACGGCCATGTCGTTGTCGTTCAGACCAGCCGACTTCGAGGCGCCCAGGATCTTCGCGGCGGCGTCGGCGGACGGCTCGACGAACTCCTCACCCACCTGGATCTTGACGGTGGCGAGGTCGTTCTCGCGAGCGGCGGACTCGTCCATGAAGCCGATGTAGCCGGCACCCTGCATGGCGGTCACGACACCGGAGGTGCCGTCGCCGCCCTCGCCGCCCTTGATCGAGGCGGGCCACTCACCCGAGGGCTCCTCGGCCCAGCCACCGGCAGCGGCCAGGTACTCGGTGAAGTTCTCCTGGGTGCCGGAGTCGTCGGCACGGTGGACCGGGGTGATCGCGGAGTCCGGCAGCTTGGCGTCCGGGTTGGTCGCGGCGATCGCCGGGTCGTTCCACTTGGTGATCTTGCCGGAGAAGATGCCGACAAGGGTCTTGGGGTCGAGGTTGAGCTCGTCGACGCCCTCGAGGTTGAAGACGACGGCGATCGGCGAGACGTACGCCGGGACCTGGATCGGGTCGCCGCCGCACTTCTCCTTCGCGCCGGTCAGCTCGCCCTCGTCGTCGTTGAGAGCGGAGTCGGTGCCCGCGAACAGGTAGCCGCCGGAGATGAAGCCCTCACGGCCGGAGCCGGAACCGACCGGCTCGTAGACGACGCTGAGGTCCGGGTTCGCGTCCTGGATGCCGGCGACCCAAGCCGCCTGGCCCTTCTCCTGCGAGGTAGCGCCGCCACCCTTGATGGTGCCCGAGAGGGAGCCTTCTTCGCCGCCGCCGCTCTTGGGCTCGTTGCCGGCGCCGCAGGCGCTGATAGCGAGAGCAAGGGCCGCAGCCGTGATGCCCGGGACGAGTGCCCGGCGCAGCGAGGTGGTGTTCACGCAAGTCTCCTGATTGATGAAGCAGTCGTTTCGGAGTTGTCGCGATGACCGTAGGGACCCGAGGTGGACGGGAAACTCGGTGAAGGTGAACGCAGGCTTAACGAGGAACACAAAGTCGGTGGCAAATCAGTGTCAGTTCCGGGCACAGGAGATGAACAGGTCGGCCTCAAGCCTCTGTCAGGCCTGAAATGCCTCAGCAGTTCGCACTTCACCTTCTTGCACGTGCAGGACCATCAGCTCGCCCTTCTCCAGCTTCGGGTCGCGCACGCCCAGCCCGTCGAAGATCCACGGCAGCACCGGTCGGTGCGTGCAGATCACCGTCGGAACGGCCAGATCGCGCAGGACGTCCGCGGCCAAGGCCGACACGCTACCTCCCTCCGCGCCCTCTTCGCTGAGCAGTCTCATCTGCGCAGGAGCGATGCCGGCGAGCCCGGCGTACGGCGCGACGGACTGCGTGCAGCGGACGCTCGTCGAGGTGATCACCCGGCGGATGTCGTAGGCCATCAGCAGCCCGGCGAGCGTGACCGCCTGGGCCCGACCGGTGTCGTCGAGCGGCCGCGCCTGGTCCTCACCGGACCAGGCCGAACGACCGAGGGCCGAGGCGTGGCGGAGGATCACGAGGGGCGTGGTGGGGTGACGTACGTCCGAGGCCTGCTGCAGCGTCTCCCGGTCGTGCGGGTAGGTGAGCCGCTCGCGCGCCTTCTCCACCGACATCCACTCGACCTCGTCGATCTCGTCGTTGATCTGGTAGCCGTCGACGTCGTCGTCGGCCCCGATGGCGGTGCGGCCCACCCAGTAGTGGACCACCTTCTGCCCCGCCTCGACGGGATAGCGCTGCCTCCGCAGCGGGCGGCCGAGGGCGACCCGAAGACCGGTCTCCTCGCGCACCTCACGGATCGCGGCCACCGGCACCGTCTCGCCGGGATCGACCTTGCCCTTGGGGAAGGACCAGTCGTCGTACTTGGGTCTGTGGACCAGCACTACCTCGGGCAGGTCTTGGTGCTCGCGAAAAACCACTACGCCGGCGGCCGGGATCTCGGGCATGGGCACAGGGTATGTCGGATGGGCTACCGGTTCGTCTAAGGTTCGTCGGGATGCTCCACACCCCCCAGCTTCTCGACGGTCCCCGGATGTGGGCCGGTCGATCATCCCGAGTCGTACGCGCCCACCCCCTGTTGACCATCGCGGTGGGCGTCGTCGTCGTTGCCCTGGTCGTCTTCCTGGCCCGGGCGTGGGCGACCCGCGGGGGCGATCTCGACGAGGCGCTGCGGCTGGCGCCGGCCGAGGCGACCCGGGTCTCGTTCACCGACTGGGCAGCCATCCGCGAGAGCGTCGGCGCCGATCTCGATGCCGACTCCACGCCGGAGGAGGTCCACGAGATGATCGACGAGGCCTACACGAAGGACCTCACCTCGACCTCGGTGCTGCCCGACGCCTCCGGCCTGCTGCAGCAGCACTTCGGGTGGTCGCCGGCGACCCTCGACTGGGAGCTCTACACGCAATCGACCGAGGGGGCCCTGATGATCGGGCACCTCGAGGACATGGACGCCGATCACCTCGTCGACCAGCTCACCTCGATGGGCTTCACCGCTCCCGAGGACGATCCGGCCGACGGCGGCGTCTGGGACGGCACCCTGGTCCCGTTCTCCTCCTTCACCGACTCCGGCATCGACTCGACGATCACCCCGCAGGTCACCTACATCGCCTTCGTACCCGAACGCGATCTGATCCTGGCCTCGGACGGCCGTCGCTACCTGGGCGACCAGGTCGAGAGCCTCGGTGACGGCGACCTGCACGAGCCGATGACGGACGCGGCCGACCGGCTCGGCGACCCGCTGTCGGCGTTCGTCTACGACGGCGACTTCACCTGCAGCGAGATCGGGCTGGGCGGAGCCTCGGCCGCAGACCAGGACCAGGCCGACGGCCTCATCGACGCCGCCGGCGACCTCAACCCGATCGCGGGCTTCGCCATGGCGGCCGAGCGGAACGGCGACGTACGTGTGGCGATGTCGTTCGAGAACGACGACCAGGCGCGTACGAATGCCGACACCCGGGCCAAGCTCGCCGTCGGACCGGCGCCCGGCCAGGGCGGCACGTTCGACGAGCGGTTCGAGCTCGGGAAGGTCGCGGCCGAGGACGCGGTCGTCACCATGCAGCTGCGACCGAAGGACGGTACGGCGGTGCTCTCCGACCTGGCGAACGGGCCGCTGCTCTTCGCGACCTGCTGAAGGCCTGGGCGGCCCTAGGGGATGATCCCGAGGATGCGGTCGATCTCCTCCTGGGAGAGGTGATCCTCGGACTCGCTGGCGGCGACGATGAGGTTGGTGGTGAGCTCGACCTCGAGAAGCAGCTCAGGATCTTCCAGCGTCACATCGAACTGATCAGCCACGCCCGCCGCCTCCTCACGTCACCTGGAAAAGCTCGTCTTCACATCATCGCCCAGTCTTGGTGGATCTGCGCGCTGATCCACCAAGAACCATCAAAAGTTGTCACATCAAGCGTGACACAGAAGCCTGAGCGGGCCCCAATCAGACCACGAGGCCCCAGCCGAAGGGCTGGGGCCTCGTTGCAGATGATCAGTGTCGGCTCACGCCGAACCCGAGATCGTCTTACTTTCAGAGAGGACGAACGTTCTCCGCCTGCGGACCCTTCGGACCCTGCGTGACGTCGAACTCGACCTTCTGGTTCTCGTCCAGGGACTTGTAGCCCTGCGTCTGGATCGCCGAGTAGTGCACGAAGACGTCGTCGCCGCCGTCCTCCTGCGCGATGAAGCCGAAACCCTTCTCGGCGTTGAACCACTTAACGGTGCCCTGAGCCATCTGCTCGTTACTCCTTAGTCGGGGCGAGAGGCCACCAGGTTCGGTAGCCCCGCATCAGGGGCGGGTGACACGTCGCTCCGACCTGTGTTTCCCGGACCGGGGTCCGGGCGAGCACAGAGCAGAAACGCCGTTGGATCACAAACTCCGCAGGCGTCAGACCTTCTGGAACTTGCACCTGTTGCGGGAGTGACATTAGCAACTCGTGGGCCGCTGCGAACCCCCCTTCGCCGATCGTTTTACGTGCGAAGCGGTGAAGGTTGGGCAACAGAGCCCTGAAACGGCCGCTCTTCGGAACGCACGACAGGGAAGTCCCGACAGCACAAGACCCTCGCCCGAGGACCGGGCGAGGGTCTGTCCTGGTAGGCCGTGTCGGTCTCGAACCGACGACCCATGGATTAAAAGTCCACTGCTCTACCAACTGAGCTAACGGCCCGCCGGGAGTCTACCGGAGCAGCTGCCGTGTCCTATTCGTGGTCGTCGCGCGGCGCCGACTACCTACCCCGGTCGCTGACGATCCGGGCGCATCGGTCGGCGGCGGCCGCGCCCGTCAGCGCGTGCTCGAGCAGGAGCTGGGTCCAGCGCTCGTAGCGGGCGACCTCGACCGGGTCGGCGATCTCGAGGTCGCCGGCGCTGGTCTCGACGGTGACGATCCGGTCGCGCTGGTCCCAGCCGTGCTGGACCAGGACGGGAAAGCTCTCGAAGGGGACGATCCCGATGGTGGCCTGGGTCGTGGTCGCCAGCTTGGCGATGTGATCGATCTGGGCGCGCATGATGCCGGGCGATCCCACCAGATGGTGGAGGGCCGCCTCGCCGACCAGGATCGTGATCGACCGGCCGCCTTCGTAGAGGATCGCCGAGCGCCTGAGCCTCGCCGCGATCACGGTGGAGACGTCCTCGTGATCCACATCCTGGTCGCGGGAGCCGCCCGCCAGGGCCAACAGGGCGCGGGCGTAGTCGGGGGTCTGGAGCAGCTCGGGGACACTGTGGGGCTGGAAGCTCGTCAGGACCGTCGCGGCCGCCTCGGTCGCGGCGTAGGCCTCGTGGGGCGGCTCCGCACCTCCACCCGCCGGACGAGCGTCGCGGAAGGCCGCCTGCTCCTGGTCAGCGCGGGCGCGCAGCGCGAGCAGCATCTCCTGGTCGGCACCCACCGCGGCCGCCCAGGCCCTGACCTCGGCCTCGGTGACCGCCTGTCGGCCCGACTCGATCTTCGACACCTTCGGCTGCGACCAGCCCGATCCCAGGGCGTCTGCCAGGTCGGAGCCGGTCAGGCCCGCGGCTCGGCGGGTGTCGCGGAGGGCCTCGGTGAGCGCTTCACGGGCTCGACGGCTGGGGCGGGACACAGCGGCATCCTCCTTCGACGGAACGGACGGAGCCATCCTGCCCCATGTGCATAGCTCGCGTCCAGATGCACATCATGGTTGGCTGAATCGAAATATTATGCTCTACTGGTTCCGGGGTCGACGTCGACAGGAAGGCAGTGCCTCGATGAGCATCCGACGAACCCAACCCGGACGACCACGTCTCATTCCCACCACCACGGCGGGCCCACCTCGTGAGCAGGTCCTCCATGCCGCCGCGCAGCTGTTCGTGACCCAGGGCTTCTCGGCCACCTCCACCCGCGAGATCGCCGAGAAGGTGGGGATCAGGCAGGCCTCGCTCTACTACCACTTCACCGGCAAGGACGAGATCCTCGCCGAGCTCCTGGAGCGATCCGTCCGACCCACCGTCGACCGGGTCGAGCAGATCGAGCAGGCCGCGGCCGAGAGTCCCGAGACGGCGCTCTACGCGCTGGTGCTCGTCGACCTTCACACGCTCGCCGAGGCACCGGACAACATCGGCGTGCTGGCCACCCACCCCGACGTCACCAGCAGCGAGGCGTTCGACGCCTTCCGGAGCATCCGAGCCGAGCTCGCCGGCGCCTACGGACGGATCGCGGCACAGGCCGGGGCGCAGGCGGCCGAGCCGCGCCACCTCGGCGAGATGCTCATCCACCTGGTCGAGGTCACCACCAGCCTCCGCAGCATCGGCGTGACGATCGACGAGGAGACGGCCGATGCCATCGCGTCGACCTGCCTCCGCGCCTGCGGGATCCCCGAGAGCCGGATCACCGCGGCGGCCTCGTCCGCCGCGACGCTCGTCGCCGGGCTGCCGGCGAGCCCCAACGGCTGACAGCACAGCGGGCCCGACCAGCTCAGAGCTGGACGGGCCCGCTGGGTACGAAAGAAGTGCTTCCTTCAGTGGGTTCCGGTGATGCGGTCGAGCGCGCCCGGGGTGTAGGGCGAGTTGGCCTCCAGATAGGCGGAGAAGGCGTCGATGTCGAGGCCGCCGTAGTAGGGGTCGGTGCCCTTGGTGAAGGCCGCGAAGGCGTCGCCGCCGCCCTGCAGGAAGTTGTTGGTCACGACCCGGTAGGACGCCGCCTTGTCGATCGGCTGACCGTTCAGCATCACGGAGCCATCGACCGGACCCGTGGGGCTGATCTGGTAGGAGAAGCCCTTCGAGACCTGGAGGATCTTGTGCGAGGCCGCGTTGGCGCCGGTGACCTGCTCGGTGAGCAGGTCGTAGATGTCCTGACCGGTCATGGTCAGCGAGACCAGGTAGTTGTTGAACGGCTGGACGTTGAACGCCTCGTCGTAGGTGACCTCACCGACGGCCTCGCCGTAGGGCGAGGTGGTCGCGGTCAGGTCCGCGCGGATGCCGCCCGGGTTCATGAACGCGATCACCGGGACCTGCCCGTTGATCACCGTCGACTGGTCGGCGAGCTGGGCGTCGGCGATCAGGTCACCGAGCGCGGACTCACCGGCAGGGCTCTGGTCACGCTTGACGTCGGTCGTGATCGAGCCGAGCACCCGGGAGGCGATCGGCTTGACCAGCTCCTTGTAGGTGTTGATCAGCGTGGTCTGCTCCGAGGCCCTGGTGATGTCACGGGTGACGAGCAGGTTCGAGCCCTTGACCGAGGAGCGGACGATGTCGCGCGACTTGAGGTTGTACTTCAGGTTGGTCTCGGTGTAGAGCCGACCGAAGGACGAGGCCGAGGTGACCAGGCGGGACTTGCCCTCGGGGTCGGGTACGTCGCAGACGTAGGGGTTGTGGGTGTGGCCGGTGACCAGCATGTCGATCTCGGGGTCGAGGTTCTGGGCGATCGGCACGATCGGCGAACCGGCGACCAGCTCGCCGCCACCCTCGCAGGTGTAGTCGTAGCGGGCGTTGACGTCGTAGACCTTGCCGGTGGCCGGGTCGGTCCACTTCTCCTTCGGCAGGTTGGCACCCTCGTGGATGAGGGTGACGATCGCCTTGACGCCCTTCTTCTTCAGCACGGGCACGAGAGCGTTGGCCGTTTCGACCTCGTCCTTGAAGGTGAGGCCCTTGACGCCCTCGGCGGTGACGATGTCGGGGGTGGCCTCGAGGGTCATGCCGATGAAGCCGATCTTGACGCCGTCGACCTCCTTGATGGAGTAGGCCGGCAGGATCGTCTTGCCGCTGGCGTCCTCGATCACGTTGGAGGCGAGGATGTCGAAGTCGGCGCCCTGGTATTCGTGCGCGGCGCAGGAGTTCTGGTTGTCCTTGCCGTCGCCGTCGTCGATGCAGCCGCCGGCGTCGATGCGCTGCAGCTCCTTGTAGCCCTCGTCGAACTCGTGGTTGCCGACCGCGGTCACGTCGAGGCCGAGCATGTTGAGCGCCTCGATCGAAGGCTCGTCGTGGAACGCGGCGGAGAGCAGCGGCGAGGCGCCGATCAGGTCGCCCGCGGCCACGGTCAGGGAGCGGGCGTGACCCTTGCGCGCCTCCTCCAGGTGGGAGGCGAGGTATTCCACGCCGCCCACGTTGACGGTGTCGTCGGCCGGCTTGCCGGTGGTCGGGTCGATGTGGTGGCCGGTGATCAGGCGACCACTCGAACCCGACGGCGCCTCGAGGTTGCCGTGGAAGTCGTTGAACGAAAGCAGCTGGACATCGACCAGGTGCTTTCCGGCGCTGTCCGAACTGGCCTGCGCCGAGGCAGAGGTCGCGACCGGAGTGGCGACTGCGGCGGCCGCGAGAGCGACAGCGGCAACGGCCACAGCGGGGCGAAGCTTTCGGGTGTTACGAGGCATTGCGGGGCTCCCCATCTCAGTGATCGACGAAGGGAACAATGCCCCTTCGGGTTCCGATTGTGAAGAGGTAACAGGATTACCGCCGCCGAATCGTCATCAACCGTTAATCAGCCGAAAAATTCGGTAACGTCCACCGCTCCGCCGGCCTCCTCGAACTCCTCGCGTACCGTCTCGCGCAGCCTCGCGTCGGAGAGGTAGTCGGCAGCCACCCCGGCAAGACCGTAGGCGGCATCGACGAGCACCTCGTCGGCGTACGGCGTGACCGCGGCAGCGGCGAACTCGCGGCTGTGCAGGGACACGTCGGGCTCGGCGATCTTGACCATCGCGTGCAGCCCGGGGACCCTGAAGGAGACGTTGCCGAAGTCGGTGGAGCCGGCGAGCAGGTCCGGGACGACACCGGGCGCGAGGACGGTGTGGTTGCGCTCCTGGTAGCGGCGGTTCCAGGCCTGCGCGAGACCGCTGTTGTTACGGATCGGCAGATAGACCGGCGCCTCGTCCCAGCTGAACTCGACCCCGCAGCCGGTCATCAGCGCCGCTCCCATCGCCATCTCCTCCAACCGCTGGGAGAGGACCTTGAGCGTCTCGGGATAAGCAGAACGTACGTAGAACTCGACGGTGGCGTGCTCCGGGATCACGTTGGGGCGAAGGCCACCGTCGGTGATGATCGCGTGCACCCGGTCGGTCGGCGGCATCTGCTGCCGGTTGAGCGCGACGCCGGTGTAGAGCAGGTTGGCCGCGTCCAGGGCGTTGCGCCCCATGAAGGGCTGGATCGAGGCGTGCGCCGGCACGCCGACGTACGTCACCTTGAGCTGCCTGCGGCCCAGGAAGACCGGCTCCGAGGTGTCGTAGGTGAACGGGTGGACCATGATCGCCGCGTCGACGCCGTCGAAGGCGCCCTTCTGCGCCATCAACTCCTTGCCGCCACCGCCCTCCTCGGCCGGCGTGCCGAGCCAGATCGCGCGCCCGCCGAGCTTGTCGATCACGCTCGCGATGGCCAGGAACGCCCCCACACCGACGGTGGCGATCAGGTTGTGGCCGCAGCCGTGGCCGATGCCGGGAAGCGCGTCGTACTCGGAGAGCACCGCGATCGTCGGTCCGTCCTTCGCGCCGCCCGCCGAGGCGTAGAGAGCGGTCGGGAGGCCGTAGGCGCCACGGGCGACCTCGATGCCGTGAGCCTCGACGAACTCCGCCAGTCCGGCCGAGCTCCGGTGCTCCTCGAAGCCGGTCTCCGGGTGCTCGGCGAGGTCGTGGGAGACAGCCACCAGCTCGGGCCCGAGGTCCACGAGCCGGTCGCGGATCGCGTCCAGGATCCCCCGCGGCGCACCCGGTGAGCTCGACTCGACGGCCTTGGTGACGAGCGCCCTGGCGTCCGCCTCGTCGCGAAGCTGGTTGACCAGGAACGGATTAGGCTGCTGCGGCTGCGTCATGCCGCCAGAGGCTATCGGTGACATGTCACCTGTCGCTGAGACCCCAGCCGTCGGCGACGATTCGTGCCTCGTCGCCGGGGCGCGAGGAGTCGAACAACGTACGCCACCCCTGCCGCACCACGATGCCGTCGACGTAGATCCCGCGGCCCTGGGAGGACGAGTCGGTCTCGTAGGTCCACCTGACCGCGGTGGTGCCCGCGGGGAGGTCGGCATGCCCGCGCAGCCACCGGCGACCGCCGTAGCCGTTGACCGCCTCGCTGGTCTCCCAGCTCCAGTCGCCGCCCTCGAGGGCCCACGGCAGGGGGCTGAAGGTGGTGCCGTCGGTGGAGTACTGCAGCCGGCCGAAGTCGTAGCGCGGCTCGGTGTCGAACCAGTAGTCGAAGCGCAGCTGCGCGTCCTCGGTAGCGGCGAGCGGCACGTCGAGGGTCGCCTTCTTCGCGTTCGTGCGGCCCGAGAACCACGACGTACGTCCGCTCGCGGGCCGGACGGCCGAGGCCATGCCCAGTGCGTCGGAGACGGCACGGCGGGAGGGGTTGTTGCTGCCCCAGTCGCGACTGGGGTGGACGCGGTTGGTCATCAGCACGACGAGCTGGTGGCCGATCGGGTCCATCACGATGCTGGTGCCCGTGTAGCCGGTGTGACCGAAGGAGACCGGGGACCAGATCGGGCCGTGGTACCAGGTCGTGGCGAGCTCCCAGCCGAGGCCGCGTGAGCTGGTGAACCGGGCGCCGGTGTAATCGCGCAGCGAGAGCCTGACGGTGTCCTCCTTCAGGATCCTGGTGCCGTTGTAGACACCGCCGTTGAGGAACATCTGGCCGAATCTGGCCATGTCGACGGCGGTCGAGAAGACTCCCGCGTGGCCGGCGACACCGCCGAGCGCCCAGGCGTTCTCGTCGTGCACCTCGCCGCGGATCATCGGCCGTCCCGCCCACGGCTGATACTCGGTGGCGGCGACCCGGTCGAGGCGGTCTGCGGGCGGGTTGTACATCGTGTCCCGCATGCCGAGCGGTTCGGTGATGTGGTCGCGTACGTAGGCGTCCAGCTTCTTCCCCGACAGTCGCTCGACCAGCAGTCCGAGCGTGATCAGGTTGATGTCGGAGTAGCGGTAGATCTGCTCGGGGGCGTGCGTCGGCGTCGTGTCCATGATCGCCGCGACCCGCTCCTCGTAGGTGTCGTAACCCGCCCACAGCGACGGCGACGGGCCGGCGAGCAGTCCGGAGACGTGGGTGAGCAGGTGGCGCACGAGGATCACGTCCTTGCCGTGCGGCGCGAACTCGGGCAGGTAGGTGACCACCGGCGCCTCGAGGTCGAGGCGCCCCTGCTCCATCAGCTGGAGGATCGCGGTCGCGGTGAAGAGCTTCGACATCGAGGCGATGTCCCACATCGTCTCGGTG
>NZ_JBHVKJ010000092.1:0-13190 GCF_042798275.1 Nocardioides sp. NPDC057767
GGCTTGAAGCCTTGGCCCGGGATTCGTTCTGGGGTGAGCCACCGGGCGGCGCGCCTGCGTGCCGACCGCCGCGGGATCCGACAAAGTTACGCCGCCCCCGATGCTCCCCAGAGCTCTTCCCCAACTCTCTGGAGTCCCCATGCCGCGCCCGTTGGCAACCCTGCTCACCGTCGTACTCCTCTGCGCCGGTTGCGCCGAGATCTCTCCGCCCGACACCGCCGTCCAGGCCGGATACGGCGCCGAGAGCGGGGAGGAGGTCAGCCTCCCGCTGACCGAGGCCGTCGCGAAGCTCCCGGTCGCCAAGGAGGTCACCTCCGGTTATGAGCGGGAGAAGTTCAACCACTGGGTCGACGCCGACGGCGACTGTCAGGACGCCCGTGACGAGGTGCTCCTCGAGGAGTCGAGGAAGAAGGCACGCGGCAGGTGCGAGGTGAGCCGGGGCGCCTGGCTCTCCACGTACGACGGCGTCACCCTCAAGCGCCCCGGCGGCCTCGACATCGACCACATGGTCCCGCTCAAGGAGAGCTGGGAGTCCGGCGCCGACGCGTGGAGCGACGAGGAGCGGGAGGCGTACGCCAACGATCTCGGCGACCCGCGCGCCCTCATCGCCGTCACCGCCGCGACCAACCGCAGCAAGGGTGACCAGGACCCGGCCGACTGGATGCCCGACGCCACCAGCTACCACTGCACGTACGTCGCCGACTGGGTCGCCGTGAAGATCCGCTGGGGTCTCTTCGCCGACCGTGCGGAGAAGGCCGCGCTGAAGAACATCGCCGCCGGCTGCGACGACCCCGTGGTCACCGTACGGCTGGCCCGCGGCGGGACCTCCGACGGCGACGCCGGCCAGGGCGAGGTGCCCGCGGGCGAAACCGGCGAGGACCCCCGTTTCGACACCTGCGCCAAGGCGGCTGCGAAGGGCTACGGCCCCTACCGGAAGGGGCGCGACACCGAATACGAGTGGTATCGCGACGGCGACGGTGACGGCACCGTCTGCGACCGCTGATTCCGCTCTGCAGAAGCGGGCTACTCGCCCGTAACCCTCGTTGCCCCTCCACGTTGAGTGTGACGAATCTCAAAGGGAGGGGAGAAGTACGTGCGCACAACACTCATCGCGCGAGGAGCCGCAGTCGCGGCCGCAGCTGCCATGGTTGCCTTGTCAGCCGCACCCGCGAGCGCCGCGACGGTGTCGCAGGCGTCCGCAACCGCGCTGAGCCTGGAGCTCGCCGGCACCGGGGCGAGGGACACCGGCACCTATGCCGTCACCAACAACGGCTCCACCGAGTCCGCCAAGGGCACCAACGAGCCGCTCATCACCGCGCTCGGCGGGCAGAAGGCGATCCACGCCGGCACCCTGGCCCAGGACGCCGTGGCCACCAAGGACGCCACCTCGGCCGCCTGCTCCGGCCTCGCCGGAGACGGCGCGACCGTGGTCGCCGTGGGATCCGGCGACTGCCTCAGCGGCGGCGACAACATCTCGCTCGACGCGGCCAGCCTCGACTTCGCCGACGTCGAGCTCGTCTCGTCCGGCCTGTTCCAGGGTGTCGACCGGCAGCTGATCACCGAGCTCGAGAAGGTCGGACTGAGCCAGACCAAGGTCACCGACCCGCTCTCGAAAGCGCTGAAGGATCTCCTCGCAGCGATGGGTGACCCCGGCCTTCACCTCGACCTCGGGGCGGTGCAGAGCAGCTGCACCGCCGACAAGGACAAGGCGTCCGGCGACAGCAGCCTGGCGAACAGTCGGGCCTACATCACCGTCCCGACCGTCGGCGACGTCACCCTGGTCGACCTTCCTGTCGACCCCGACGTCAACCAGAAGGTCGTCACCGACCTGACCGGCGTGACCGACGCGATCCTGGATGCCCTGCGCACCCAGTTCACCAAGGCCTTGAACGGCGCCCTGGCCCCGGCCAACGGCGGGCTCGACCAGCTTCAGACGCAGGTGCTCGACACGGCCCTCGGCCAGATCCAGTCGCAGCTCGCGCCGCTGGAGGAGAATGTCCTCGACATCACCCTCAACGCCCAGAGCACCTCTCCGGGCGCGATCACGGTGACCGCGCTCGATGTGAAGGTCCTCCCGGCAGCCCAGGAGTTCGTCGGCGGCAGCCTGGCCCACCTGACCATCGGCACCAGCAGCTGTGGCCCGAACAGCCCGATCTCCAAGACGGTCAAGAACCCGCCGAAGGCGGACAACCCGCCGGCTTCGGTCCCGACCGTCGTGACCGCCGGGGTGGAGAGCTACGACGACGGCAGCGCCGGTCGCATCGCCCTCGTCACCCTGCTGCTCCTCGCTGCCGCGGGCGCCGGCGTGGCGACGTACGTCCGCATGTTGCGGCGTGGCTGAGACCGCAACTGACTCGCCGCCGCGGCTTGCCGCGGCGGCGAGCGGCCTGTGGACCTCGCTGGTCGTGCTCGCAGCGGCGATGGTGCTCGCCGGGCTGGTGTGGCCCAGCGGCAGCGCCGCGGTGGAGGTGCCGCCGGGCGCCCCGCAGCGACTCGAGCTGCCCGGGCTGAACACCAAGGCCAGGGTCGTCCCGATCCGTCTCGACGGCGAGGTGCTCGACCCGCCACGCAACCCGCGCGAGATCGGCTGGTGGGTCGGCAGCGCCAAGCCCGGCTCGGCCCAGGGTCAGACGGTGGTCACCGGCCACACCGTGCACACCGGTGGCGGCAGCCTCAACAAGCTCGACCACATCGAGGAGGGGCAGGAGGTCGACATCGTCACCAAGGACGGAACCTTCCAGCACCAGGTCGACTCCGTCGAGGTGCTCAGCCGCAAGGAGCTGGCCGAGCAGGCCCAGCGCATCTTCGGTCAGGACCACGGCGACGGCCGGCTGGTGATCATCACCTGCACCGACTGGAACGGCTCGTCCTACGACAGCAACATCGTCGTGATGGCGCACCGGTTCAACGCCTTGCCCCGCGTGCAGAAGAAGAGCTAGAGGTAGAGGCCGGTCGACTCGTCGGCGATCCGTTCGGCGGCGACGGCATGCACGTCGCGCTCGCGCATCAGGACGTAGACCTCACCGGCGACCTCGACCTCCGGCTTGTCGTCGGCGTCGAAGAGGACCCGGTCACCGATCTCGACCGCGCGCGCGTGCGGGCCGACCGCGACCACACGGGACCAGGTGAGCCGCCGTGCCGCGCCCATGGCGGCGGTCGCCGGGATGACGATGCCGCCCGATGAGCGGCGCTCGCCGGCGTCGGACCCGACCTCGACCAGCACCCGGTCGTGGAGCATCTTGATAGGGGTCTTGTCGGTCACGTTCCGTCTTGCCTTGCCGGTGGGGAGTGGTCAGTTGACCTTGGTGATCTTACGCAGCGTCGCCATGAGCAGGACGGTGCCCACCACCCCGCCGACGGTCTTGGCGATGTTGCCCATCCTCGGCTCGCCGGAGACCGGGTCGACGTAGACCGCCTTGACGGCCGCCACCTGGCGCTGAACGATCGTCTTCGGGCTGCCCCGGTAGATCAGCTCGTCGATGGTGCCTGCGAGCCGCTCGCGGATCTCTTCGATCTCGGACTCGAGCGAGGAAGTCTGGTCCTTGGACATGCGCAGACCTTAGCAACCGGCGTACGTCCACGGCGTGCTCCACCGCTGCGGTTCGCCTGGGAATGTTCGCTAGGTTGGCACCATGACGCGTCTCGAGCCGGGCGATGTTGCCCCCGACTTCACTCTTCCCGACGACACCGGCGCGGAGGTCTCGCTCAGCAGCCTCCGCGGCCGCAAGGTGATCGTCTACTTCTACCCCGCCGCGATGACCCCCGGCTGCACCAAGCAGGCCTGCGACTTCACCGACTCGATCGACTCGCTGAAGGCCGCCGGCTACGAGGTCGTCGGCATCTCGAAGGACAAGCCCGCCAAGCTGGCGAAGTTCCGCGAGCGTGACGGGCTCACCATCACCCTGGCCTCCGACGAGGACCTCTCGGTGCACAAGGCGTACGACGCCTACGGCGAGAAGAAGCTCTACGGCAAGGTCGTCGAGGGTGTGATCCGCTCGACGTTCGTGGTCGACGAGGAGGGCAAGATCGAGGTCGCGCAGTACAACGTCAAGGCGACCGGTCACGTCGCGAAGCTACGTCGCGACCTCGCTGTGTGATTTGCGATTGCTTCGCAATTCGCGCAGCGCTTCCGCTTGACCCTCGTCTTACTTCTCGGTGGGCGGAGGCGGAGGAGGTACGTCCCCCGGGATCTCCTTGGGAGGCTCGACGACCACGGGGCCGGTGCCGGCGCTCCACTTGGCACCGGTCTCCTTCAGCCACTCACCCGCGTGGGCGGCGACCTCGGTGGCCGCCGCGCCGACCTGGAGCAGGCCGGAGATCGCCTGGTTGCGCGGTGAGTCGGCGTCGGGAGCCGACGCCATCTCGGCCCGCTTGGCCTCGATCTGCGCCTTGAACTCGCCGGCCTTCTCGATGGTCTTCTCGCCGCCGGTGACAAGGTGAGGTGCCGACTTCACCTTGGCGTCCTCGACCGCAGGCTTGGCGCCTTCGACGCCCTTCTGGACGCCATCGCGCCAGTTGGACGCGTTGTCCTTGAACGACATGACTTCATCCCTCTCTGGATGGGGTGTTGTTCTTCCATCCTTGAGGGTCAGGTACCCGTTGTCCATGGGGATCGCCCCTGGTCTGCCCCGGGCAGTACCCGGACTCTGTGTGCCGAAGGCGGGACTTGAACCCGCACGTCCTAAGACACAGGAACCTAAATCCTGCGCGTCTGCCTATTCCGCCACTTCGGCCGAGCGGCGATCAGTCTAGAGACTGATCGCCGCTCGTGGTTAGCCGCCGGTCAGGCGACGTTGTACTTGTCGCCCTCGGCCTTCTCGGGCAGCGCCCAGAAGACGATCAGCACGATGACGCCGACACAGGTCAGGTAGAGCAGCTGCCACCAGCCGGAGCGGCCGGTGTCGTGGAGGCGGCGGGCGCCGACGGAGAGCTGCGGGACCAGGATGGCGAGCGCGAAGAGCGACCCGACGATCGTGCCGGCGGTCGAGTCGGCGCCGAGGATCAGGTTGATCGCCATGTTCACGACGAAGGTGAACAGGATCGCCCACCAGAACTCGGACCGGCTGGCGCGGCCCTCGAAGGAGGCGTACTTCTTGAAGAAGCGCGCGATGGCGTCGCGGGGCGACGCGCCGCGGAGCGGCTGGCTCAGCGGAACTTCGCCCACGGGACCAGCGCCGTACGGCTGCTGCGGGGGCGGGGGCGGCGGGTAATCCGTCACGTCGGATTTCTCCTCGTTGAGATGGGTTGGATGTGCGAAACCTAGTCGGGACGGACTCCGAGGTAAAGGACCGCTACCCCTAGGGTGGAGCCATGACCACGCTGGTCCTTGCCTCCAAGTCCCCCGCCCGGCTGCAGACGCTGCGCAGCGCAGGTGTCGAACCTGTGGTGATCGTCTCCGGCGTCGACGAGAGCGTCCTCGACGGCCTCGCGCCGACCGAGCTCGCCCTGGGGCTCGCCGAGCTCAAGCGTGACGCGGTCGCCGGTCATCCGGACGTCCCTGACGGGGCGCTCGTGCTCGGCTGCGACAGCGTCCTCGAGCTCGACGGCAAGGCGCTCGGCAAGCCGAACGACCCTGAGGAGGCGATCGAGCGCTGGCGGGAAATGCGGGGCCGTAGCGGCGTACTCGTCTCCGGGCACGCGCTGACCGACACCGCGACGGGCCGACAGGTGTCGCAGACCGCGGCCACGACGGTGCACTTCGCCGAGGTGAGCGACGAGGAGATCGCGGCGTACGTCGCGACCGGTGAGCCGCTCCACGTCGCCGGCGCGTTCACGATCGACGGGCTCGGCGGAGCGTTCGTGACCGGGATCGAGGGCGACCACCACAACGTGGTCGGGCTCAGCCTGCCGCTGCTACGCGACCTGCTCAGCCGGCTCGGTCACGCGTGGCCCGCTCTGTGGAACCGCTGACCCGCTCGGGGGCCAGCATGACCGTCTTGTCGTCGGTGAAACCGAGGGCGGCAGCCTCCTCCTCGACGCTGCCGTAGACCTGCGTGTAGCGGATCGGGCGGCCGAAGACGAACTTCCGGAACAGGAAGAACCGGGCGATCTGACCCAGCAGCACGCCGACCACGTTCGCCGACAGGTTGTCGGCGATCGCGCTGTCCCAGCCGAACACGCTGCGGGTGACGTAGAGACACGCCACCGGCAGCAGCATGGTGACCGCGTTGATCACCACGTAGGCCGTGAAGCCGCCGTCGGGATGGTCCGAGACCCGGTGCCGGAAGGTCCAGCGACGGCTCAGGTCATAGCTGATCAGCATGCCGACCGTGTTGGCGATGATGTAGGCCGGGATGGGCTGCCCGTTCATCGGGCCGGCCCCCATGAAGAAGCCGTGGACCAGTCCGTTGAACAGCACGAAGGCGACTGCTGTCGCGATTCCGCCGACCATCATGAAGCGGACCACCTCTCCGAAGAGGCGGGTGCGACGCAGCCGTCCCAGCAGCTGTCCCCCGAACACCATGGAGCCACAGTAAACGGTCAGCGGTGAGATGGCTCTTGATTACTTCCCGCGGTTT
The DNA here is from genome assembly GCF_042798275.1 of Nocardioides sp. NPDC057767. Taxonomy (NCBI): domain Bacteria; kingdom Bacillati; phylum Actinomycetota; class Actinomycetes; order Propionibacteriales; family Nocardioidaceae; genus Nocardioides; species Nocardioides sp. NPDC057767. The sequence goes on from NZ_JBHVKJ010000092.1 coordinate 6,519, forward strand.
GTTCAGTACGCAGTAAGATCCGCACTCACTCCACGGGTAGACCGAGGCCTCGTGCGATCAGCATGCGCTGCACCTCGGAGGTGCCTTCCCCGATCTCCAGGATCTTGGCGTCGCGGTAGAAACGGGCGACCGGGTACTCCTCCATGAAGCCGTAGCCGCCGAAGATCTGGGTGGCGATCCGGGTCGCGGTGACGGCCGACTCGGTGGCGTACAGCTTGGCGGCGGCAGCGGCCTGCTTGAACTCCTTCATCGTCACCGAGCCCGAGTCGAGGCCGGACTTCATCGCGGCGGCCTCGTACGTCAGCAGGCGCGAGGCACGCAGCATGACCTCGAGGTCGGCGATCTGGAAGGCGACGCCCTGCTTGCGACCGATCGGGCCGCCGAATGTCTGCCGCTCCCCCGCGTACTCCAGCGCCATGTCGAGACAGGCCTGGATGCAGCCGACCGCGAGCGCGGCGATCGCGACGCGACCGTCGTCGAGGGTGGCCAAGAACTGGGCGTAGCCGCGGCCGCGCTCCCCGAGGAGGTGGTCGGCCGGCACCCGGGCGCCGTCGAAGGAGAGCGGGTGGGTGTCGGAGGCGTGCCAGCCGAGCTTGTCGTAGCCCTTCTCGGCGGTGAACCCGGGCGTGCCCGAGGGGATCATGATGGTGCTGATCTCGGGCTTGCCGTTCTCCCGCGTGCCGGTGCGCGCGGTGACGGTGACGACCGAGGTGATCGAGGAGCCGGAGTTGGTGATGAACTGCTTGGAGCCGTCGACGACCCACTCATCACCGTCGAGGACGGCCTTGGTGGCGGTCGCGCCGGCGTCGGAGCCGGCCCCCGGCTCGGTCAGCCCGAACCCGGCCAGCTTCTTGCCCGCCACCAGGTCGGGGAGCCAGCGCTCCTTCTGCTCGTCGGTGCCGTAGGTGAGGATCGGGTTGATGCCCAGGCCGACGGCGGCCTCGAGCGTGATCCCGATCGACTGGTCGACGCGGCCGAGCTCCTCGATCGCGACGCAGAGCGCGACGAGGTCACCCTCGCCCCCGCCGTACGCCTCGGGGGCGGTCAGGCCGAAGAGGCCCAGCTCACCCATCTTGTGGACCACGTCGACGGGGAAGTGGTGGTCGCGGTCCCACTGCGAGGCATGGGGCGCGATCTCCTTCTGGGCGAAGTCACGGACGACAGCACGCAACTCTTCGTGCTCGGGCTGGAGAAAAGCGGTCACGCACTCCAGGTTAGCGCTTATTAACCTGGAGTGCGAGACCCGCATCACATCCGACCGGAAACCACCCTCATCGGAAGGTGCCTGTCGACACCGTTCCGGCGATCCGCCGCTGGAAGATCAGGTAGACGACCAGCACCGGGAGCACGGTCATCACCACGCCGGCGAAGAGCGCGCCGAAGTCGACGTTGTAGCCGGCCTGCGACGAGAACGACGCCATCCCCTGGGTGAGCACCCAGTTCTCCCGCTGGGTGTTGAGCGCCACGGGCAGCAGGAACTGGTTCCACAGCCCGAGGAAGTTGAAGATCGCCACGCCGGCCATCCCGGGCGCCGCCATCGGCAGCATGATCTGGAAGAACGTGCGCCACTCCCCCGCACCGTCCATCATCGCGGCCTCGTAGACGTCGTCGGGCAGCGTCTTGAAGAAGGCGTAGAGGAAGAAGACGGTGAACGGCAGCGCGTAGGCGACGTACGTCAGGATCAGTCCTGGCAACGTGTTGAGCAGCCCGAAGCCCTGGAGCACGAAGAACAGCGGCACGATGACCAGGAAGACCGGGAAGGTCAGCCCGCCGAGCATCGAGTAGTAGATGAAGGTGCGCCCGAAGAACTCGAACCGGGCCAGCACGTAGGCGCACATCGCCCCGAGCAGCATCACCAGCACCAGCGCGGTGCCGACGACCATGACCGTGTTGAAGAAGTACGTCCCGATGCCGGCCTTCGTCCAGGCGCTGGTGTAGTTCTCGAAGCTCCACTCCGCCGGCAGCGAGAACGGTGAGGACAGGATCTCCTTGGACGTCTTGAACGAGGAGAGCACCACCCAGCAGAACGGCACGATGACGATCACCGACCACAGGATCAGCATCGTGTGCGAGGTACCGGCGACCAGCGCGTCGCCGGGCGTACGCCGCTGGCGATCCGCGCGGGCAGCGACGGGCTTGTCCAGAGTGACAGTACTCATCGGCGTACGTCTCCCTTCTTGTCCCGCCCGCCAGCGAAGTGGAAGACGGCGAAGACCAGGGCGGCGAAGAGCAGCGTGACCAGGGCGAGGACGACGCCCATGGAGGTGGCGTAGCCGAACTGGCTCTTCTTGAAGGCGGTGTTCATCAGGTGCTGGCTCATCGTCAGCGTGCTGTTGGCAGGACCGCCGCCGGGGGCGAGGGCGGCCATGAACACGTAGGCATCGAGGGTGAGGATGCCCAGGTAGATGTAGGCCGTCTGCACGTTGTCGCGGATCGAGGGCAGCGTGATCGACATGGCGGTGCGGAAACGACCGGCACCGTCGATGCGGGCGGCCTCGTAGATCTCCGCGGGGACACCCTTGATGGCGGCCACGAAGAGCACCGTGTAGAAGCCGATGTTGGCCCAGATCATCACGAACATCGAGGCGGGCATCGCCGCCCGCACCTCACCGAGCCAGGCGTAGTCCTTGAACCCGTCGAGGCCGATGCCGGTGAGCATGCCGTTGAGCAGGCCGGCAGCCGGGTCGTAGACCTGCGCCCAGAGCAGACCGATGACGACGGCCGGGACGGCGTAGGGGAAGAACGAGACGACCCGGTAGAAGCCGGATCCGTTCAGGCCGCGGACCTGGCCGGTGCTGGGACCGGCGGTGGTCACCACCACCGCGATCGCCAGCGCGGCCACGAGCGTCACCAGGGGCACCACGATCGTGAGAAGTACGTTGTTGCGCAGCGCCTTGAGGAACGTCTCGTCGTCGAGCAGCTTGGCGTAGTTGTCCAGGCCGACGAAGTTCATGACCGGGGAGAAGCCGGTCCAGTCGGTCAGCGAGTAGAAGAGGGCCTGCCCGATCGGGACCACGACGAAGATGACGAAGACCGCGACCGGCAGGCCGAGGAAGACCGTCATGAACAGTGCCCGGTCGAGGGTGAGCTTGCGTCGGCGCCGGCCGGGGGCGGCCCCCCAAGGATTCTCCTCGGAGAGGCCGCCCGCCGTCACCGCCATCGTGGTGGATGGGTCCGGCATGGTGTCAGGAAACCTTGAGCTTCTCGATCGAGGAGTCGTCCGCGACCTTGTCGAAGATGCCCTGGACGGCCTTGGTCAGGCCCTTGACGTCCAGGTCACCGGAGAGGAAGGAGTTCCACACGACCAGCTCGTCGGCGTTGGTGCCGTAGTAGTCGTAGAACTGGAAGTTGAAGGTGTTCTCGCCGGCGGCGTCGAGCATCGCGCTCTGCGACTTCAGCGCCGCGGAGCCGAAACCGTCGGCCGGGATGGTGTCCTTGACGATGGTCGGCGCGAGCTTCGTCTTCGCGAAGTTGGTCGCGGCCTCCTTCGACAGCATCGCGCGGAGGATCTCCTTGCCGCCGGCAGGGTTCTTCGCCTTGCTCGGGACGATGAAGGCCTCACCGGCCGCGGCGCGAACGGCCTCGTACGGCAGTGCCGGGCTGTCGCTGAGGACGAACTCCGGGATGCCGGTCATCTCGAAGCCTTCCTTGGTGGCGTCCTTCATCTCGTTCTCGATCCAGCCACCGCTGGGGTAGAGGAGCGCCTGCTGGTCGTTGGACCACTTGGCCTGCGCGGCGGTGAACTGGGTGCCGGCGCCGCCCGGGATGAACATGTCCTGGCTGACCATCTCGCCGAGCTTGCCCAAGATGTCCTGGATGACCTGGTGGGACCAGATGCCCTTCTCGAGGTTCTCGAGACCGAGGCGCACCTCGTCGCCGCCCTCCTTGGCTGCCGAGTCGATGACCAGGGTGCGGTAGTAGGTCGCCGCCTCCTTGCCCCAGGTCCACAGGTACTTCTTCTTGGCCTTGGCCTTGGCACCGAGGTCGAGCGCCTCGTCCCAGGTCTTCGGCGCGGTCCAGCCGTTCTCCTCGAAGAGCGAGGCGGAGTACCACACGCCGTAGAGGGTCATGACGTAGTTGATCGCCACGAACCGGTCGCTGTAGGTGCCGGGCACCTTCACGTTCGGGTAGAGGGTGTCCTCGATCTTGACGCCCTCGTAGCTGTCGGCCTCGAAGACGTCGTCGAGCTCCTCGAGCTGGGCGGCGATCGAGCTGAAGCCGATCAGGTCCGCACCCGAGTTGTCGATCAGGTCCGGGGGCGTGCCACCGACGAAGCGCGGCTGCAGCTCCGTGGCGATCTTGGTCGTGGCGCTGACCTTGAGGTTGGCGTCCGCGAACTCCTTGCCGACGATGCCGGCGGCGAACTCGACGTAGTCGTAGCCGTAGCCACCGTCGAAGATGACCGCGTCGACGGTGCCGTCCTTGGCCATGCCGAACGGGTTGGAGGCGGACTTGGTGCCACCGCCGGAGTTGTCGGTGTCGCTACCGGGTGCGCCACACGCGGCGAGCGCTCCGGAGAACGACACGAGCGCCGCGCCGGCGAGGGTGCCGCGCAGAAGGGTCCGGCGGTCGAGCCGGTGAAGCTGCTGGGACATCGTGCTGCCTTCTTTCGGGTGGGTTCCTCTTTACTTCTTCTTACGGGGGTTCACGCCATGCTTCCGATGCGCTCGCCGTAGCGAGCCTTCAACGCATCGTTGTGCTCATCGCCACCCGGGATATTGGCGGAGAGATAGAGGGGCGGAGTCTCGCCGGCTTCCTGGATCCGCGCGGCGGTGCCGAGGGTCAGGAGCTGGGCGATGTAGGCCGCCGTGATGGAGGAGACGGCGCCGGCGAGGACGCCGCCGTCGCCGCCGACGGGCACCGTCGCGTCGCCGAAGGGGGCCAGGTTGTCGATCACCACGTCGGCGATCTCGGCCAGGCGCTTGCCGCTGGGGTGCTTGGGGGTGACCGCGTTGGTGTGCTCGAGGCTGGTCACCGCGATCACCTTGTGGCCCTCCTCCTTGGCCCGCAGCGCGATGCCGACGATCGAGCCGTTGACCCCGGAGTTGGACGCGATCAGGAAAACGTCCTCGGGGTGGAACTCATGGAGCTCCCAGAGCTCGTTGGCGATGTTGGTGTCACGCTCGAGCAGACCGCCCTTGAGGTCGCTCGCCGGACGGTCGCCCTTGAGGACCGTGTCCCGCAGAGCGATGGCGTGGGTGGGGATCAGCCCACCGGCGCGCCCGGCGATCTCCATCGCGAACGCCTGCGAGTGGCCGGTGCCGAAGGCCTGCAGCACGCCGCCGTTGCGGATGCTCGTGACCATCGCCTCGACCGCCTCGTCGAACCCACCGGACTGGGCGATCGACTGCAGCTCGGACAGGCGTGTGCGAACCTGCTCGTCGAAGGCTCCGAACACGTCTCTGGTCAATTAGTCCACCCACCTAGCAAACTCGCGCCGCGACTGTATGCCGAGGCCTGCGCTCGAAAACTATTTGGAGAGAGTACGCCTGGCAATGGTTTTCTGTTACGAAACGGTGTCAATGAATAACAACTACTTGGGACTCGACGCTGGAGGCACCAGCACTCGCGCCGTCGTGGTCTCCTCAGATGGGCACTGCCGAGGCGTCGGGAAGGCCGGCAGCGGCAACCCGACCTCCGCCGGCGTCGAAGCCGCCACGGCGGCGATCCGGGATGCGGTCACCCAGGCCGTGACCTCCGCGAAGGCCGGTCTGGTCACCGGCGCCGCCCTGGCGGTGGCCGGCGCCGGCGACCCCGACCACCGGGCGGCGATCGTGGCCGCCCTCTCCGGGCTGGTCGCGAGCGAGCCCGTCTTCGAGTTCGATGTGCTGGCTGCGTACTTCTCGGGGACGGCGGCTCCCGACGGCTATGTGCTGCTCTCCGGCACAGGAGCGTCGGCGGTGCGGGTCGAGGACGGCCGACTGGCGGGCATCTCGGACGGGCTGGGCTGGCTGCTCGGCGACGTCGGCTCGGGTTTCTGGCTGGGCCGGGAGGTCGTACGTGCCGGGCTGGCGCCGCTCGACGGGCGGGGCGCATCCACGGCGTTGACCGGCCTGCTTCTGGACCGGCTCGGGATCGCGGTCGACGAACGTCGCCAGGGCGGCCGGACCGTGACACTCGTCGCGGCGACCGCGGCGCTCTACGCGATGCCGCCGCTGCGACTGGCCGACTTCGCGGCGCTCGTCTTCACCGCTGCGGGGTCCGGCGACGAGGTGGCCGCGGGCATCCTCGACCGGGCAGCGGCCGGGTTGGCGGAGACGCTGGCGGCGGTGCGTACGCCTGAGATCGAAGGGCCGCTGGTCGCTGCCGGAAGCGTCCTGGCCCGGCAGCCGGACTTCGCCGTCAAGGTCGCTCCCGGGGCGGTCGTCGCCACCGACGGACTGGCCGGAGCGGCGGTGCTGGCACTGCGTCACGGGGGCGTGCTCGTCGACGACGCGACCTACGCACGGGTAACCTCGTCGCTCGCCCAGCTGACCGGAGTGTGACAATCGTTACTACGGCTGCCTGAAGCCAGGCCGGATGGCCTCCCCTAGCATGTCCTTGCATTCACGATGGAGGAGTTCTCGTTGAGCAAGCCACTGACAAAGGTCCTGATCGCCAACCGCGGTGAGATCGCCGTCCGAGTGATCCGCGCGTGCAAGGACGCCGGCATCGGCTCCGTAGCGATCTACG
>NZ_JBHVKJ010000093.1:0-13050 GCF_042798275.1 Nocardioides sp. NPDC057767
ACTGTCCCAAACCCGCGGGACAGTTGCGCCGACTCGACGGTTGTGAGCGGGACAGTTGCGCCGGGTGGGCGGGATCTTAAAGAGTTTCGCGTTTGGTGACACGCGTCACATCACTTTGGGACCATGGCACCGAGAGAGCGCTCTCACGAGTCATCGGGGCTCGACGCTCGTTCATTCGGAAAGCGAGTCATCATGAGAAGTCTCAAGGCATTGGGAGCCGCCGTCGTGGCGGCCGGCGTGGTCGCGGTGGCGATCCCGCTGTCATCGTTCGGGCAGGCGTCCGAGGCGTCCGAGCCGGGCACTCCGGCCGGCTGGACCAAGGTGTGGAGCGACGACTTCACCGGTGCGGCCGGGTCGCGGATCAACACGAACAACTGGATCTACGACATCGGCCACTCCTATCCCGGCGGCGCCCCCAACTGGGGCACCGGGGAGATCGCCTACCACACCGACAGCACTCAGAACGTCTACCAGGACGGCGGCGGGAACCTCGTCATCAAGCCGATCCGCGACGGTGCCGGCAACTGGACCTCGGGCCGCATCGAGACGGTCAGGACCGACTTCCAGCCGCCCGCGGGTGGCGTGCTCCGCGTCGAGAGCCGCATCCAGATGCCGAACGTCACCGGCCCCGCCGCGCAGGGCATCTGGCCGGCGTTCTGGATGCTCGGCGAGCCGTTCCGCGGCAACTACTGGAACTGGCCGGGCATCGGCGAGATCGACATCATGGAGAACGTCAACGGCGCCAACCAGGTCTGGGGCACGCTGCACTGCGGCACCTCGCCGGGTGGCCCGTGCAACGAGACCACCGGTCTCGGCGGGACCCTTCAGGGCTGCCCGGGCTCGACCTGCCAGTCGTCGTTCCACACCTACGCGATGGAGTGGGACCGCAGCACCAGCCCGCAGCAGATCCGGTTCTACGTCGACAACACGCTCTACCACACGGTCCGCTCCGACCAGGTCGACGAGACCACCTGGAACAACGCGACCAACCACGGCTTCTTCATCATCCTCAACGTCGCGATCGGCGGTGGCTGGCCCGGCAACCCGACCGCGGCGACCGCGTCCGGGGTGCCGATGCTGGTCGACTACGTCGCGGTCTACTCCAAGGGCGGCGGCACGGCCGAGCCGACCGACCCGCCCGCGCCGGGCAGCCGGGACGCCTACTCGACCATCCAGGCCGAGTCCTACAACGCCCAGAGCGGCACCCAGACCGAGGCGACCACCGACACCGGCGGCGGTCAGAACGTCGGCTATCTCGGCAACGGCGACTGGCTCCGCTACGACGGCGTGAACTTCGGCTCCAGCGCCGCGCACACGTTCTCGGCCCGGGTCGCCTCCGGTGCTCCCGCCGGGGTCAGCGGCCTGGTGGAGGTACGCCTCGACAACGTGAACAACGCCCCGATCGGCAGCTTCTCGGTGGCCAACACCGGAGGCTGGCAGAGCTGGCGTACGGTCCCGGGCAGCATCAGCGGGGTGACCGGCACGCACACGGTCTTCCTCCGGTTCACCAGCGGCCAGCCGGCGGACTTCGTCAACCTCAACTGGTTCACGTTCTCCCGGTGACCGGCGGGGGCAGGAGGCGATAGGTTCCACTCATGAACGAGACCCCGGCCGGCCGGCCGACGCTGGAGACGGTGGCCCGGGCGGCCGGGGCCTCGCGAGCGACCGTCTCCCGCGTCGTCAACGGCTCCACGACCGTGCGCCCTGACATCGCCGAGAGCATCCGCCGGGCCATCGCCGACCTGGGCTACGTGCCGAACCCGGCGGCGCGGAGCCTGGTGACGCAGCGTACGGACTCCATCGCGCTGATCCTGCCCGAGTCCGCTACCCGGGTGTTCTCCGACGACGCCTTCTTCCCGGGCGTCATCCGGGGCGTCGGCGAGGCGCTGGAGAAGGCCGACAAGCAGCTCGTGCTGCTGCTCGCCTCGACGCGGTCGAGCCATGACCGGATCCTGCGCTACGTGCACGGCCGCACCGTCGACGGTGTCGTCCTGGCCTCGATGCACGGCGCCGACACCCTGCCCGAGGAGCTGCGGGCGGCAGGCGTTCCGGTCGTGACCAGCGGGCGGCCGCTGGGGGAGGCCACCGTCCCCTACATCGATGTCGAGCACGCCAGCGGGGTGAAGGCGGCGATGCGTCACCTGATCGGCCTGGGCCGGACCCGGATCGCGACCATCGCCGGGCCGCAGGACATGGTCGCGGGCCGGGAGCGGCTGGCGGGCTACCTCGCCGGTCTGCAGACGGGAGCCGTGCCCCTGGTCGAGGAGGGCGACTTCATGCGTCAGTCCGGCATGGAAGCCATGGAGCGGCTGCTGGAGCGCGATCCCGGCATCGACGGCGTCTTCGCGGCCTCCGACCTGATGGCCGACGGCGCCATGCGTACGCTGCGACGCCTCGGCCGCCGGGTGCCCGACGACGTCGCGGTGATCGGCTTCGACGACGTCGACGCCGCCCGGTTCACCGACCCGCCGCTGACCACGGTGCACCAGCCGATCCACGAGATCGGCACCCGCCTGGCCGAGCAGATCCTCCGCCTGGTGGCGGGCGAGGAGGTCGAGGCCTCCGTGGTGCTCCCGACGAGGCTGGTGATCCGCGAGTCCGCCTGAGCGGGCCCGGCTGGGCCGGTCTGATCAGGACAGTGCGCGGTAGCGGCGTTCGGGCCGCCCGGCGGTGCCGTAGTTGAGACGTACGCCGATCCGGCCCGTGCTCGCGAAGTGCTCCAGGTAGCGGCGCGCGCTCACCCGGGAGACGCCGATCGCGTCGGCACACTCGGTGGCGCTCAGCTCACCGGCCGACTGCAGCGCGGCGAGCACGGCCCGGGCGGTCTCCGCGCTGAGCCCCTTCGGCAGTCGCTCCCGGGCCTCGCGAGCGCCCTGGTGACTGAAGACCTCGTCGATGCCGGCCTGGACCTCGTCGCGGTGCTCGGCGCCCTCGGAGCGCTGCCCGATCCGGGCGAGCGCCTCGCGGGAGCGGCGTACGTCGTCGAGCCGGGCGGCCAGGTCCTCGAACGGGAACGGCTTGACCACGTAGTGGGCCGCGCCGCCGGCCGCGGCCGCGCGGACGGTGTCGGCCTCGCGGGCGGCGGTGATGACGATGACGTCGGTGTCGTCACCGCGGCCCCGCAGTCGGCGCAGCAGCTCGATGCCGCTGAAGTCGGGAAGGTGCACGTCGAGCAGCAGCACGTCGGGGGAGAGGCGCGCGGTCTCCTCGAGCGCCTGCGCGCCGGTGGCGGCCACGCCGACGACCCGGAAACCCTCGACGCGCTCCACGAAGCGGGTGTGGATCGAGGCCACCATGAAGTCGTCCTCGACCACGAGCACGGTGAGCTCCGGTGTGGACGTCATCGGGTCTCCTCGGGGGCAGCGGTGGTGGGTGGTGCGAGCGGGACGGCGCCGGGCAGGGTCGCGACGAAGACCGCGCCGGGGCGTTCAGCCGACCCGGTATTCTCCACCTCGACCTCGCCCCCGCGTGTACGGCACACCAGTTGGACCAGTGCGAGCCCCACCCCGCGACCACTGGCGTCGCGCGGTTTCGTGCTGAAGCCGCGCCGGAAGATCTCCGGCAGCCGCTCGGCAGGCACGCCGCCGCCGGTGTCGGAGACACGGACCGTCACGGTCTCGCCCTCGGCCCTGAGGAGTACGCCGACCCGGCCGTCGAGCGGCCCGACCAGGGCGGCCGCGTCGACGGCGTTGTCGACCAGGTTGCCGAGGACGGTGACCACGTCGGCGGAGCCGTCGGGGGTGAGCCGGGGGAGCGAGCTGGCGGCGTCCAGGTCGATGCTCACCCGCCGCTCGGCGGCCAGGCTGGCCTTGGCGATGAGCAGGGCGGCCACCGCGGGGTCGTCGATCCGGGAGGTGATGTGGTCGCTCAGCGCCGCCCGGCGTGCGGTCAGCCCGGTGACGAACTGGCCGACCTCGGTGTACTCCTCCAGCTCCAGCAGACCGGTGATGGTGTGGAGCTGGTTGCTGAACTCGTGGGTCTGGGCCCGCAGCGTCTCGGTGACGCTCTCGCGTGCGTTGAGCTCGCTCTGCAGCGCGACCAGCTCGGTGCGGTCGCGCAGCGTGGTGACGGTGCCGGCGGGGCGGCCGGCGTGATGGACCCGGTTGCGGTTGAGCACGAGCACGCGGTCGCCGGCGACCAGCGGAGCGTCGTGCACCTCCTCGGGGCCGCTGAGCAGGGCGAGCGTCTCGGCGGGCAGGCCGAGCGCGTCGAGACGGCGTCCGGTCGGGTCCTCGCTCAGTCCGAGCAGCTCGCGGGCGCTGTCGCTCATCAGGCTGACCCGGCCGTCGGCGCCGACGGCCAGCACCCCCTCGCGGATCGAGCGCAGCAGACCCTCACGGTGGTCGGCCAGGGCGGCGATGTCGCGGGGCTCGAGCCCACGCGTACGCCGCTTGATCAGCCGCGCCAGCAGCCACGAGCCCAGCACCCCGAGCGCGAGACCGGCCAGCAGGACGGTCAACGCGTCGGCCCAGGTGCGGGCGAGCCGCTCGGTCAGCGGCGGGTAGTCCTCGGTCACCACGACCACGCCGACCGGGCGCGGGGCCTGGGCGTCCGGGCCGGTCGACCCGCCGCCGTAGACCGGAACCTGGGCGGCGATCGCGCGCCGGCCGGCGTCCACGATGTCACCGGACCAGGCCCGGCTCGTCTCGCGGCCACCGAGCTGGAGCGTCTCGCCGACCCGGGTCGGATCGGTCGCGACGAGCACCTCGCCGTCCAGGCTGGTGAGGTAGGCGGTGTCGGCGCCCGCGTCCGCGGCCCGGGTCTGCAGGTAGAAGGCCAGTGCCAGCCGGTCGGGGGTGCCGGTCAGGCCGTCCTGCACGGCCGCGGTGCCGGCCAGGCTCTCCGCGGCGGCGCGCAGCCGGTCCTCGCGGGAGTCACGGAAGTCGGCGTCGCTCTGTCGCAGTGACACGATGCTGGTCGCCGCGACGACGAGCAGCAGCACCGAGAGCTGCAGCACCAGCACCTGTCCGGCCAGCGTCAGGTGGCGGCGCGAACCCCGTGACCACAAGTTCCACAACCTCCTTTGGTTGCCCAATCGTGACGGCGGTCACCGCGGCCTGTGACCATCGCCACTGAACGTATTCGTCCCCTGAGTCTGGAGGCCAGCCGTTGTCGACCGCGACATCGCAGTCCCCGCCCCGACCACCGCTGCCAGCGCAGCGCCGTCGGGCAGCGAGCATACGCCGTACTCGCGCCGTCACCGTCGTGCTCGTGACCTGCCTGCTCGCCGTGGCGTCCGCCTGTGGCGTGACCCGTGGCGAGAAGTCCCGTGACCTCGACATGTGGATCCCGAACAGCCCCGGCGGCGGCTACGACCAGACCGGCCGGGCGGCCGTGGGTGTGCTCGACCGCGACAACCTGACCGGCGGCGACATCCAGGTGACCAACATCCTGGGCGCCGGCGGCTCGGTCGCGATGTCCCGCCTGATGAGCGAGGAGGGCAACGGCAACCTGCTCATGACCATCGGGCTGGGCGTGGTCGGCTCGACGTACTCCTTCGGCGTGGACGCGCGCCCCCAGGACGCCACCCCGATCGCGCAGCTCATCGAGGAGCAGGAGGGCGTGCTGGTCCCGGCCGACTCGCCCTTCAAGACCATCGACGACCTGGTGACGGCCTGGGCCGAGGACCCCGAGTCCGTCGTCGTCGGCGGCGGCTCCTCGCCCGGTGGCCCCGACCACCTCTTCCCGATGCAGCTGGCCGAGGCCGCCGGCATCGACCCCAAGGACGTCAAGTACGTGACGTACGACGGTGGTGGCCCGCTCACCAGCGCGCTGCTCGGCAACAAGATCGACGTCGGCTTCTCCGGTCTCGCCGAGTTCGAGGGCCAGGTGAAGGCCGGCGAGCTCCGGGTCCTGGCCACCTCCGGCGACGAGCGCGCCACCGGCATCTTCGCCGACGCGCCCACGCTGACCGAGAGCGGCATCGACCTGGTCTTCCTCAACTGGCGCGGCATCCTTGCCCCGCCGGGGATCAGCGACGAGCGCCGCCAGGAGCTCATCGACCTGCTCACCCGCATGCACGACTCCAAGCAGTGGCAGCAGGCGCTGAAGGACAACGGCTGGACCGACGCGTTCGTCACCGGCGACGACTTCGACAAGCTGCTCGTCGAGCAGGACCAGCGCGTCGCCTCGACCCTGAAGGAGCTGGATCTGCTGTGAGCGTCCACGAGACCCAACCCGAGATGCAGCCCGAGATGCAGCCCGAGACGCAGCCCGAGACGCAGCCCGCTCAGCGCCGGGTCGACCTCGGCCAGTTCGGTCTGGCCGCGTTCATGGTCGTCGTCGGGATCTACACGATCGTCGACGCCGCCGGCCTCGATGTCGGCTTCGCCGACCCGGTCGGTCCCCGCGTCTTCCCGTACGTCATCGGCACCGGCCTCGTCCTGGTCGGCGTGCTGCTGGCGGTCGCCACCGCCCGCGGCTCGCAGCCGGAGCCCGAGGAGGGCGAGGACGTCGACCTGAGCTCGTCGGCCGACTGGCTGACCGTCCTCAAGCTGGTCACGGTCCTGCTGTTCACGGTCGCGACCGTGAACCTGCTGGGCTGGGCCATCTCCGGTGCGGTGCTGTTCGCCGGCGCCGCCTGGTCCCTCGGCAGCCGCACGCTCGTGCGCGACGTGATCGTCGGGCTCGTCCTGGCCATCGGCAGCTGGTACGCCTTCTACGTCGGTCTGGGCATCCCGCTCACCCCTGGCGTACTCGACGGGATCCTGTGAGGACTGACTGATGGAGAACTTCGAACTGCTCATGGGTGGACTCGAGTCCGCCCTGACCCCGATGAACCTGCTCTACGCCGCCATCGGCGTGCTGCTGGGCACCTTCGTCGGCGTGCTCCCCGGCATCGGGCCGGCGATGGCCATCGCGCTGCTGCTGCCCGTGACGTACCGGCTCGAGCCGACCAGCGCGTTCATCATGTTCGCCGGCCTCTACTACGGCGGTATGTACGGCGGCTCCACCACCTCGATCCTGCTGAACACACCGGGGGAGTCCGCCTCGGTGATGACGGCGCTGGAGGGCAACCGGATGGCCAGGGCGGGGCGTGGCGCGCAGGCGCTGGCGACCGCCGCGGTCGGCTCGTTCGTCGCCGGCACCATCGGCACGATCCTGGTGGCGTTCTTCTCGCCGGCCCTGGCCGACGTGGCCGTCGAGCTGGGGGCGCCGTCGTACTTCGCGCTGATGGTCCTGGCCCTGGTCATGACCACGACGGTGCTCGGCACCTCGGCCCTGCGTGGGTTCGCCGCGCTGTTCCTCGGTCTGACGATCGGCCTGGTCGGCCTCGACCTCAACACCGGTCAGCCGCGGCTGACCTTCGGTGTGACGCAGCTCGTCGACCGGCTCGACATCGTGGTCGTCGCGGTCGGCATCTTCGCCCTCGGTGAGGCCCTGTGGGTGGCCGCCCACCTGCGCCGGCGTCCGGCGCACGTGATCCCCGTCGGCCGTCCCTGGATGGGACGCGACGACTGGGGCCGCTCCTGGAAGCCGTGGCTGCGCGGCACGGCCTTCGGGTTCCCGTTCGGTGCGCTCCCGGCCGGTGGCGCCGAGATCCCGACCTTCCTCTCCTACCTGACCGAGCGGAAGCTCTCGAAGCACGACGAGTTCGGCAAGGGCGCCATCGAGGGGGTCGCCGGCCCGGAGGCGGCCAACAACGCCTCGGCCGCGGGCATGTTCGTGCCGATGCTGGCCCTCGGGCTGCCGGTGACGGCCACCGCCGCGGTGATGCTCTCCGCTCTCCAGGGCTACGGCATCACCCCGGGTCCGCAGCTGATGACCGACCACGCCGACCTGGTGTGGACGCTGCTGGCCAGCCTGCTGATCGGCAACACCCTGCTGCTGGTGCTCAACCTGCCGCTGGCGCCGCTGTGGGCCCGGCTGCTGCGGATCCCGCGTCCGCAGCTCTACGCGGGCATCCTGTTCTTCGCCTGCCTGGGGGCGTACGCCACCAACCTGGACCCGTTCGACATCGGGCTGCTGGTCGCGTTCGGTCTGCTCGGCCTGATGATGCGCCGCTTCGGCCTGCCGGTGCTGCCGCTCATCCTGGGCGTCATCCTGGGGCCGCTGATGGAGACCAAGCTGCGTGAGGCGCTGACGATCTCGGGCGGTGACTACGGTGGGTTGCTGAACGAGCCGCTGGCGGTGGTCGTCTACGTACTGATCGCGTTGTTCATCCTGGGCCGGCCGTTCATCGCCCGGATCCGGGCCCGGGCCGACGAGTCGGCCACCGTCGAGGACGAGAAGGAGCTGGTGAACCGATGAGTGAGACGCCCGCAGGTGGCTGGGTGGTCGTGGCGTGGGCGCCCGACGTCTACGGCTCGGTCGCGCTGGACTGGGCGCTGGCCGACGCCGAGCGTCGCGACCGGGGCGTCGTGGTGGTCAACGCCTCCCGGGGTGACGCCCTGGTCGACAACCGCTTCGCCTTCGACGAGCAGCTCGGGGAGCTGGAGCGCCGGCTGTCCGAGTCCGGACGGCCGCACGAGATCCGGCAGTCCATCGACCCGGACGTCGGCGGCGCCGTCCTCGACGCCGCCGAGCAGCTCGACGCCCGGCTGATCGTGGTCGGGCTACGGCGGCGTACGCCGGTGGGCAAGCTGCTGATGGGGAGCGTGGCCCAGCGGATCCTGCTGGGTGCGGCCTGCCCGGTTCTCTCGGTGAAGCCGGGCTCGGTCCCGGACTGATCGACACCGCGATCGACCTAGGTCCGGCGCGAGGGTTCGGTGTCCGGGGCGTGCGCCCGTCATACTTCACGGTGATGAGCACTGCCACCGAACCCTCCGCCGAGACCGCCCCGACCGACCAGCAGGCCGACCAGAAGGTCGTGTCGGTCGCCATGGTCACCCTCGGATGCACCCGCAACGAGGTGGACTCCGAGGAGCTCGCCGGCCGGCTCACCGCCGGAGGTTTCCGCCTGGTCGCCGACCCGGACGAGGCCGACACCGTGGTGGTGAACACCTGCGGGTTCGTCGAGCAGGCGAAGAAGGACTCGGTCGACACGCTGCTCGAGGCCGCCGACCTCAAGGAGTCGGGCAAGGCGCAGGCGGTCGTCGCGGTCGGCTGCATGGCCGAGCGTTACGGCAAGGATCTGGCCGCCGAGCTCCCCGAGGCCGACGCGGTGCTCGGTTTCGACGACTACCCCGACATCGCCGCCAAGCTCCGCTCCATCCTCAGCGGCGAGACCCACCACCCGCACACGCCCCAGGACCGGCGGCTGCTGCTCCCGATCTCTCCGGTCGAGCGCGACGCCTCCGCCATCTCGGTCCCCGGCATGGCCGCGGTCGACCAGGTGCCCGGTTTCGCGGGACGTACGCGGCTCGACGACGCCCCGTGGGCGCCGCTGAAGCTCGCCTCGGGCTGTGACCGGCGCTGCACCTTCTGCGCGATCCCACAGTTCCGCGGTTCGTTCGTCTCCCGTCGCCCGAGCGACGTGCTCCACGAGGCCCAGTGGCTGGCCGAACAGGGCGTCAAGGAGCTCTTCCTGGTCTCGGAGAACTCCACCTCCTACGGCAAGGACCTCGGCGACATCCGGCTGCTCGAGACGCTGCTGCCGGAGCTTGCCGGCATCGACGGCATCGAGCGCGTACGCGTCTCCTATCTGCAGCCCGCCGAGACCCGCCCCGACCTGCTGAAGGTCATCGCCACCACGCCCGGCGTGACGCCCTACTTCGACCTGAGCTTCCAGCACGCCTCCAACGCCGTGCTGCGGCGGATGAAGCGGTTCGGCGACCCGGAGAGCTTCCTCGGTCTGCTCGAGCAGATCCGCGGCTACGCGCCCGAGGCCGGGGTCCGGTCCAACGTCATCGTCGGCTTCCCCGGCGAGACCGAGGAGGACCTCGAGATCCTCACCGACTTCCTGGTCGCCGCGCGCATGGACGTGACCGGCGTCTTCGGCTACTCCGACGAGGAGGGCACCGAGGCCGCTGCGTTCTCCGACGAGATCAAGCTGGACGAGGACGAGATCCGCGCCCGCGTCGAGCACGTCAACGAGCTCGTCGAGGAGCTCACCGCCCAGCGCGCCGAGGAGCGGATCGGGGAGCAGGTCGTCGTGCTCGTCGAGGAGACCTCGGACGGGGAGATCTGGGGCCGGGCCGCCCATCAGGGCCCCGAGGTCGACGGGATGACCTCGCTCGAAGGCGACGTCGAGGACGTACGTCCTGGTGATCTGGTGACTGCCTCCGTCATCGCCTCCGAAGGCGTTGACCTGGTCGCGTCGGTGAACGGTTAGGGTGCAGCCCGTGGACGAGACGACCGTCGAGAAGACCAGCAACTGGAACATCCCCAACGCGCTGACCACGCTGCGGATCCTCGCGGTGCCGTTCTTCGCGTGGGCGCTGCTCGCCGACGGCGGTGACAACCCGACCCTGCGCTGGATCGCCTTCGTGATCTTCGCGCTGGCGATGATCACCGACAAGATCGACGGCGACCTGGCCCGAAAGCACAACCTGATCACCGACTTCGGCAAGATCGCCGACCCGATCGCCGACAAGGCGGTCACCGGAATGGCCTTCATCGGCCTCTCGATCGTCGGCGACATCTGGTGGTGGGTCACCATCATCGTGCTGCTGCGCGAGTGGAGCGTCACGCTGCTGCGGCTCTCGGTGCTGAAGAGGATCGTGATCGCGGCCGACCAGCTCGGCAAGATCAAGACCACCGTGCAGGCGGTCGCGCTCGGCGGACTGCTGCTCCCGCTTCCGCACGGCTCGGCCCACGGCGGCGCCTTCGGCGACGCCCTTGTCTGGGAGCTGCTCTTCTACGCCTTCCAGATCTGCCTCGCGGTCGCGGTCGCGCTGACGATGTGGTCGGGCGCGCAGTTCTTCCACGGCGTGTGGAAGCAGCGCGCGTCCCTCCGGTCCTCGTAGATCTCCAATTTCGGGTAGTTGTAACTCCGTTACCCGACGTTCATCGAAGATCCCCGCGAAGAAGGTGTGGGCGGCGTTATCGTCGCGTTCCGGTCGGTGCTGAATCGGGCAGACCGCCCATCGCCCTCTACCT
This sequence comes from Nocardioides sp. NPDC057767, assembly GCF_042798275.1. Lineage (NCBI taxonomy): Bacteria > Bacillati > Actinomycetota > Actinomycetes > Propionibacteriales > Nocardioidaceae > Nocardioides > Nocardioides sp. NPDC057767. Next base: position 10,981 of record NZ_JBHVKJ010000093.1, read on the forward strand.
TCCACATGCGGGGAGTCATCCAATGTTCACAGCACTTCAGGTGCTCGGCTCGATGGTCGGCCTGACGGCCGCCGTCGCCGGCATCGGCGCGGTCGCCATCCCGACCGCGCGCGCCACCACCACGGCCGAGCCCGTCGCGATCGCCGACATCCAGGGCACCGGCACCGCCAGCCCGCTCGTCGGCCAGACCGTCACCACCAGCGGCATCGTCACCGCCGCCTACCCCTCGGGTGGGTTCTTCGGGTTCTACCTCCAGACGCCCGGCACCGGCGGCTCGCTCGACCTCGGATCCCACGACGCCTCCGACGCGCTCTTCGTCTACCAGCCCCGCTCGGCCGGGGCGGTCACGGTCGAGCCGGGCGACGCGGTGACGGTGACCGGTGAGGTGACCGAGTACGCCGGCTTGACCCAGGTGTCGGTGCCCACCGCGGCCGGCATCGTCACCGACGGCACCGGCAGCATCGATGCAGTCGTCTCGCAGTGGCCCGCCACCGCCGCGCAGAAGGAGTCGCTGGAGGGGATGCTCTTTGCGCCCCAGGGCGACATCACGGTGAGCAACACCTACGGTGTGGAGAACTTCGGCGAGCTCGGCCTCGCCCAGGGCGACCGCCCGCTGATCCAGCCGACCGAGGTGGCCCGTCCCGGGTCCGCCGAGGCCGCTGCCGTCGCCGCTGACAACGCCGCCCGCGGGATCGTGCTCGACGACGGCTCCTCGACCACGCTGCGCCCACCGACCAGCCGCACCATCCCCTACGTCTCCAACACCTCCCCGGTCGTGGTCGGCGCCTCCGTCGACTTCCGCGGTCCGGTGATCCTCTCCCAGGGCGGTTCGCCCTCGGCGCCCACCTACCGCCTCCAGCCCACCCAGGTCGCGACCGCCGACCCGGCGTCGTGGCCGGCGGACTTCGGTGACGTACGCAGCGACGCTCCCGACGAGCACAAGATCGGCCGTCGCGCCGACGTGAAGATCGCCTCCTTCAACGTGCTCAACTACTTCACCACGCTCGGCGACGCCGACGACGACAACGTCGGTGACGGTGGCTGCACCGCCTACGCGGACCGCGCCGGCGACGGCAACAACGTCCGCGGCGGTTGCGACCAGCGCGGCGCCTGGGACCCGGCCGACTTCGCTCGCCAGCAGGCCAAGATCGTCTCCGCGATCAACGCGCTCGGCGCCGACGTCGTCGGTCTGATGGAGATCGAGAACTCCGCGCGCCTCGGCGAGACCCCCGACGAGGCGACGAACTCGCTGGTCGCAGCCCTCAACGCGGCCGCAGGGAGCAAGGTCTGGACGGCCAACCCGTCCTCGGCCGAGCTGCCCGACGCGTCCGGCGCGGACGTGATCACCAACGCGATCATCTACAAGCGCTCGGCCGTACGCCGCATCGGCGAGGCCCGCGCACTGGGCGACCAGAGCGGCGACGACCAGGCCTTCGGCAACGCTCGCGAGCCGATCGGCCAGATCTTCAAGCCCGCCGACGGCGGCGCGCCGTTCCTCTTCGTGGTCAACCACTTCAAGTCGAAGGGCTCACCCGGCCCGTGGCCTGGCGACGCCGACACCGGCGACGGCCAGGGCGCCTCCAACGAGTCGCGGGTCCGCCAGGCGACCGCGCTGGTCTCGTGGGTCTCCTCGATCCGGTCCGAGACCGGGGTCACCGACGTCGCGCTCGCCGGTGACTTCAACTCCTACACCCAGGAGGACCCGATGCAGGTCCTCTACCGGGCAGGCTTCGCCGACTCCGAGACGCTCAGCGGCAACGAGGAGTACAGCTACTCCTTCTCGGGCCTGGCCGGGTCGCTCGACCACGTGCTCCTCAACCGGCACGCCCAGCGCCGCTTCACCGGCTCCGACATCTGGAACATCAACTCGGGTGAGTCTCTGCTGCTGGAGTACAGCCGCTACAACTACACCGGCCTCGACCTGCACACCGACTCGCCGTACCGCTCCTCCGACCACGACCCGGTCGTCGTCGGGCTGACGCGGACCGCGGGGTAGGCGTCCCGACCCGCGCGCCCCGCCGAGTCGGCGCAAACTGACCGGACAACACGTCGAGTCGGCTCGTCATGACG
>NZ_JBHVKJ010000094.1:0-12969 GCF_042798275.1 Nocardioides sp. NPDC057767
GGGCGACGAGAGTGCACTCTCGTCGCCCACAACTGCATTCTCGGCCGACGTAGCTGACGTCTCGGCTGTCAGGGGTGGCCGAGGAGGCGGATCTGGCGACCGTCGGCCCCGCGCTGGGAGCCGGTGACGCGGTCGCAGGAGCCGGTGTCGACCCAGCAGCGGAGGTACCAGGACTCGGTGATGGTCGCGGTGTAGAGGACGACGCTGCGATCGGACTCGAAGCCGGCGACGTGGACCTTCTCGACGGAGTCGGGTACGCGCAGGTCGATGTGCTCGGAGGTGCTCATGTTGACGGCGATGCCGCGTTCGGCGCCGTAGCTGATCATCCCGGGATCGCTGGGGTTGCGGGCGATGGCGACGATCGAGCCGTCGGGGGAGTCCACTACCGAGCCGGGCAGCGGTGCGTGCACTCCGGGCTGGGTGAGGCTGCCGTCGGCCTCGATGGCGGCGAAGCGGGCCTCCCACTCGCTGGGGTTGTGGAGGAGTACGCCACGGCGCAGCGGGATCAGCTGCTGGTAGCCCAGCGGCAGGGAGATCCGCTGGGTCGTGTGGCCGGGATTCCACGCCGTCACCGGCGGGCGGGAGACGGTCAGCTCACCGTAGTTGCCGGGTGCGGCCGGAGGGGCCGGGACGATGCCGGTGCGGAAGTAGGCGCGGGTGCGGTCGGTGCCGAGGATCGCGGTGGCGACCGGGGTGCCGTCGAGGTCGAGCCGGTCGGTCTCCTCGCCCGTCGCGGTGTCCACGGCGACCAGGGCGGAGGTCTCGTCGCCGGTCTGCTGCAGGGCGAAGAGCTGGTTGCCGTCCTTGCTCAGGACGGGCTGGATCCACAGACCGGGGACCTGGATCGTCTTCCCGCGTCGCGCGATCCACACCGGACCAGGTTTCTCGGCGCGCTCGTACATCAGCACCGTCCACCCGGCCACGCTCATCTGGGAGCCGTACACCTTCTGCGGCTTCGCGCCGAGCTGGAGCCGGCCGGCCTGGTCGACGAACGGCAGCGTCGTCGCCGGACCGATGGGCAGATCGGCGTACGTCGCCGGGACGGCGGGCGCACTGTTGCGGACCGTCGGAGCGGGCGGGGCGGGCGAGGCCACGTTGGCGCCGGTGCGCGCCTCGGCGAGACGGGTCGTGTGGACCGCGAGCCAGGCCACGGAGGCGACCAGAGCGAGGATGATGCAGGCCGAGAAGAGGATTCCGGCGCGGCTGCGCCTCGCCGTGGCCGGCTGCTCGTCGAGCACCACGGGCGGCTGCTTTTCGTCGATGTGCACGTCGGTGATGGTCGTACCTTCCTCGTCCTGTCACCCGAAGGCCTGCGACGTCGAAGCTGAGCTACGGACGTGGCCCGAGTCTCTCCACGGTAACCATGCCGAGGCGTCGGGATCAGGAGAGTTCAGGTGAACAATCCGTTTTCACATGCCGTCGGTATGTCCGCTGGGCCCGGGCATGGCCTAAGGTCGGACGGGTGGTGAGAAAACGAGTAGCTGATGCCAGCAAACAGGCCGGAAAAGTCGTCGGTGCGGTGAAGGACACGGCCGGCAGGCTGGTCGCCGACGTGGTGTCCGGCAAGGTCAAGCTTCCCTCCGTCCCGAAGGTCACACTGCCGCGGCCCGGACGCAAGGCGTCGACCAAAGGTGCTGAGCCCGTCGTGAAGCCGGGTGGCAGGCCGGTTGCCGAGCCGGCCGTCATGCCTGAGACCGCCGTCGCGCCGGTCGCGGACCCGCAGGCCGAGCCTGCCCCGGCCACCCCCGAGAAGGTCGAGTCTGTCTCGGCCACCCCCGAGAAGGCGACCGCTCCGGCAGAGAAGCCGGCACCGGCGAAGAAGACCGCCGCCAAGAAGGCCACAGCCACGAACAGCCCTGCGAAGAAGACGACCGCGGCGAAGAAGACGGCGGCCAAGAAGGCGCCCGCCGCGAAGAAGACCCCGGCCGCCAAGAAGACCACCGCGAAGAAGACGCCGGCGGCCAAGAAGACCGCCACCGCGGTGACCCCGGCAACCCCGTCGACTCCGGAGACCCCCGCAACCCCGGCGAAGACGACGGCCGCGAAGAAGACCGCTGCGAAGAAGACGCCGGCCAAGAAGACGACCGCCAAGAAGGCCCCTGCGAAGAAGACGGCGGCGAAGAAGGCTCCCGCGAAGAAGGCTCCGGCTAAGAAGACGACCGCGAACGGGGCCCCGTCGACCCCGAACACCGGCGCCGAGAAGCCGTCCGGCGACTCCTAGCCGAGACTCGCGACCCGCACCGAAGCCAGAGCCGTGCGCGGCCCGAGCCCCAGTCTGCGTACGGCCTCGAGGTCCTCGAGGGTGTCGACGTCGTGGCGCAGCGAGTGCAGGTCGCCCACGAGCGGATGGGCGCCGCCGCCTCGATGGGCGGCGGCGGAGCCCGGCCCGAAGGCTGGCCGGAAGCGGTCGTGGGGCGCGGTGTAGAGCGTGGTGCCGCCGCCCGCCGCGTCCTCGACGTACGCAGCCGCGAACCCGCTCGCGGCGGTCAGCGCCGCGTCCAGGTCGGCGGAGCGGAGTGCGGGCAGGTCGCCACACAGGGCCGCGGGACGAAGCTCCGGCCAGCGGCGCCGGGCCTCGCGCGCGCCCTGTACGAGGGTCTCGTTGAGGTCTCCGCTGACCCCGTCGGGGATGACGGCGGCACCGAGGCGAGCCACGTCGGCGGCGAAGTAGGAGTCGTCGGTGATCACCAGGACGGCACCGACCCCGGAGGCAGCGAGGCACGACTCGGCAGTGTCGAGGGCGAACGAGCGAGCCAGATCGGCGCGTTCGTGCGACTCGATGCCGACCAGCCGGGACTTGCCGCGCGCCGGAGGCTTGACGGGCAGCAGGACGACGTAACCGGGTGCAGGTGCAGGCACAGGGTAGATCCTGACAGGTATCTCACAACCCCGAGGTGACGGCCCGGTAGCCTGCGTGCGTGGGAAAGTACCGGAAGTTCCAGGAGGGCAAGATCGGCTGGCCGTGGGTCGTGGCCGTCGGCATCGTGAAGCCCGTCCTTCTCGCCACCACCAAACACCAGTGGGACGGCGGCGAGAAGATCCCGGAGAGCGGGGGAGCGGTGATCGCGCTCAACCATGTCTCCGAGATCGACCCGTTCACCGCTGCGCACATCGTGTGGGACTACGGCCGCCGGCCGAGCTACCTCGCGAAGGCCGGGCTGTTCAAGGGCGCGCTCGGTAAGTTCCTGCGTGCCGCCGGTCAGATCCCGGTGGACCGCACGGCCGGCGCGTCGGCGTTCGATGCGGCCGTGAAGGCTGTCAACGAGGGCAGCATCGTGGTCGTCTACGTGGAGGGCTCGATCACCAAGGACCCGACCGGGTGGCCGATGCGCGGAAAGTCCGGTGCGGCCCGGATCGCGCTCGCAACCGGAGCCCCGGTCTACCCGGTGGGACAGTGGGGAGCCCAGGAGCTGCTTCCGGCGTACTCTGTCAAGCCGCATCTGATCGGCCGCAAGATGATCCAGATGAAGATCGGTGACCCGGTCGACCTGAAGGATCTCGAGGTGCAGGAGCACACTGCGGCGGTCGTGAATCAGGCGACCGACCGGATCATGAAGGCGATCGTCGGCCTCGTGGCCGACATCCGGCAGGAGGAGCCGCCCAGCGAGCTCTTCGACCCGAAGAAGGCCGGTGTGAACGCGACCGGGAACCCCGACAAGAAGAGGAACACCAAGTGAGCGAAGCATCGGGCAAGGTAGCGGTCTTCGGAGCGGGCTCATGGGGCACCGCGTTCTCGGTCATCCTCGCTGACGCGGGCAACGACGTGACGATGTGGGCGCGCCGCGAGGAGGTCGCGGCGGCGATCAACGACACCCACGAGAACCCCGACTACCACCCTGGCACCGAGCTGCCCCGCAACATCAGCGCCACCCACGACATCGAGAAGGCGGCGTACGGAGCCGATCTGGTCGTCCTGGCCGCGCCGTCGCAGACGCTGCGCGCCAACCTCACAGACTGGGCGCCGTTCCTGCCCAAGGACGTGCCGCTGGTCTCGCTGATGAAGGGCGTCGAGCTCGGCACCCTGGAGCGGATGAGCGAGGTCATCGCCCATGTCACCGGCGCCGGGCCGGAGCGGATCGCGGTGGTCAGCGGTCCCAACCTGTCCAAGGAGATCATCCGTCGCGAGCCCGCCGCCGGGGTGGTGGCGTGCGCCGACGAGGAGGTCGCCAAGGCGATCCAGGCCCGCGTGCACTCGCCCGCGTTCCGCCCCTACACCTCGACCGACGTCGTCGGCTGCGAGATCGGCGGCGCCTACAAGAACGTGGTCGCCATCTCCACCGGCATGGCCGCGGGCATGGGGTTCGGCGACAACACCCAGGCCTCGCTGATCACCCGCGGCCTCGCCGAGACCGCGCGGCTGGCCATGAAGCTGGGCGCCAACCCGATGACCCTGATGGGTCTGGCCGGCCTGGGCGACCTGGCCGCGACCTGCTCCTCGCCGCTCTCGCGCAACCGTACGTTCGGGGAGAAGCTCGGCAAGGGGATGACCACCGCCGACATCCTCGCCTCCAGCCACCAGGTCGCCGAGGGCGCCAAGTCGTCGCACTCGCTGCGCGAGCTGGCGGCGAAGGTCGGCGTGGACGTGCCGCTGGCGCAGTACGTCGACGACGTCGTCTCCGGTGCCAAGACGGTCAGCGAGATCATGGACGAGATGCTCGAGCGGCCGACGAAGGCGGAGACCGAGTAGGACATCGAGGCGGAACGGCCCCGGAGCAAATGCTCCGGGGCCGTCGCTGTCGTCAGGCCTCAGATGGTCCCGAGGTCCTTCCACGGACCCCACTCCTCGGTGCCGGGAGTGTTGCCCTGGGTCCACCACTTGGCCTCCCACAGGTGGCCGCCGTAGGTGACGCGGTCGCCGGCGACGTACACCGTCGTGGCCGACCACGCGGCCGCCCCGGCCGGCGGGTCGGTGGGCGGGTCCGTGGGCTCCTCGGTCGGTGGGTCGGTCGGGTCCGGTTCCTCGACCGGGCCGTCGGTGCCGTTGCGCATGGCGTCGGCGAAGGTGCCGATCAGCTCGCCCTGGCGGTCGCCGGACAGCTCCCACCACATGCCGCCGCCGAGGCGCTTGGAGATCGCGTAGGCCGCCTTCTGCCTGATGGTGGACACGTTGTCGTAGGTCCACCACTGGTTGCCGTCGTAGCGCCAGGCAGCACCGGTCGCGGCGTCGTAGTGGTCGGTGCCGCGGGTCTTGAGCTTGTCGTAGTCCTCGTTGCCCGCCTCGTACGTCCCGGGGGCCGCGGCCGTCGCCGGACCCCACGGCTGGGCCGAGGTCGCGCCCTGCCAGCCGCGACCGTAGGCCGCCATGCCCAGGCCGAGCTGGGCCGGTGAGATCCCGGCGTCGAGGTACTCCCTGACCGACTCGTCCACGCTGAACCGCTTGCCGTCGGGGCGCGGGTCGGCGGGGTCGGCGTAGAGGTTGCCCTGGTGGCCGGTCAGTGTCGGGTCCCAGGCACCCCACAGGTCGTAGCCCTGGATGTTGCCGAAGTCGAGCGAGCTGAAGATCGCCGGGTCGTTCCAGCCGCCGGCCTCGATGTCCTGCGGGTTGGCCGGCAGGAACGCCGAGAGCTGGTAGTCCTTGCCCGTGGTCGCGCCCAGGGCGTCCAGCTGGGAGCGGAACTCGGCCAGCAGCGCCTTGAAGTTGGCGCGGTCGTTGACCGGGTCGACGTGGTTGCCGGCGTTGCCGTTGGGCGAGCCCGGCCACTCCCAGTCGATGTCGAAGCCGTCGAAGACACCGGCGGCCGCACCGGTGCCACCGCGGCCGTCGATCACCGGCAGGTTGCCCTTGATGTAGAGGTCGATGCACGAGGAGACGAGCTTGCGGCGCGACTCCGGGGTCGCCGCGGCCAGGGAGAAGTTCTTCGACCAGGTCCAGCCGCCCAGCGAGAGCAGGACCTTCAGGCCCGGGTGCTTCGCCTTGAGCTGCTTGAGCTGGTTGAAGGAGCCGGCCAGGGGCTGGTCCCAGGTGTCGGCCGTGCCGGAGACGGATGCGTCGGCTGCGTACGACATCCCGTAGTCGGCCCACGCGTCACCGGCCCCGTCGGAGCCGTTGGGACCCTCGCCCTGGGCCTTGTTGGCCTCGAAGCAGGTCAGGGTCTGGTGGTGGATGTTGCCGAAGGCGTAGTTGAGGTGGGTCAGGTCGTCGGCGACGCCGGAGGTCTCGAGCTGCTTGACCTTGAAGCCGCGGCCGTAGACGCCCCACTGCACGAAGTAGCCGACGTTGCGGTAGCCGTTGATGGCGGTCGGCTCCGCGGCGGCCGCCTTCAGCGATGCGCTGGACGGGCTGCTGGTGAGGGCGAGCGTGCCGGTGAGGGCGAGTGCTCCGGCGAGAGCGCCGATGAGAAGGCCGGCGATCCGGCGTGATCTTCGTGGGGGCAAGGCGACATGCATGGTGACACCTCCGAGGTGATGGCTTGCTCGGGCACCAGGCGCCCGATCGCCTTTCGATGGTGGCAGTCTCCGTATTTGTAAGCAACCTTTACTAATTAAGGAATTTCAGAACGTAATTCGAGGTCGGCGCGGAAGTAGTACGTTCGATTGGCCGCCAATCCTGGGAGATCGCCATGCTCGGACGCCGCTCTGCAGTTGTTGCCACGTTGACCGGAGGCGCGCTCGCGCTGGCCACCCTGGTCCCGTACGCAGGGGCGACCGCCGCCCCGGAAGAAGGACTCGCGCCGCCCCCGAAGGTGCCCACGGCCGTGGGCTACGGCGGCGCGGTGGCGAGCGTCGACGCCGATGCGAGCCGGATCGGGCTCGAGGTGCTGCGCAAGGGCGGCAACGCGACCGACGCGGCGATCGCGACGGCAGCCGCGCTCGGGGTCACCGAGCCCTATTCGGCCGGGATCGGCGGTGGTGGCTTCTTCGTCCACTACTCCGCGCGCACCGGTGAGGTCGAGACGATCGACGGGCGGGAGAAGGCGCCGGCCGCGATGCCGCACGACGCGTTCATCGATCCGGAGACCGGGAAGGAGTATCCGTTCTTCCCGGACATGGTCACCAGCGGCGCCTCGGTCGGCGTCCCCGGCACCCCGCTGACCTGGGACAAGGCGCTGAGGAAATGGGGCACGCGCTCGCTGGCCCAGTCCCTCGAACCGGCCGCGCGGCTGGCTCGGCGAGGCTTCGTCGTCGACGAGACCTTCCGGCAGCAGACCGTCGACAACGCGGATCGTTTCGCAGCGATCGATTCCACTGCGGAACTGTTCCTTCCCGGAGGATCCGCGCCGGAGGTCGGCAGCCGATTCCGCAACCCCGACATCGCCGCGACCTACGACCTGCTCGGACGCAAGGGCGTGAAGGCCTTCTACCGCGGCCCGCTGGCCGCGGAGATCGCCGCGACGGTGGCCGAGCCGCCGAAGACCGACGACACCGACCTACCGGTTCCGCCCGGCTGGGTCACCACCGAGGACCTGGCCGCCTACACCGCCCCCGATCGCGAGCCGACCCGCTCGACCTACCGTGACCTGGACGTCTACGGGATGGCGCCGCCGTCCTCCGGTGGCACGACGGTGGGGGAGGCGCTCAACATCCTGGAGCGCTACGAGCTGGCCGGGATGAGCGCTACCGAGGCCTACCACCACCTGATCGAGTCGAGCGCGATCTCCTTCGCCGACCGTGGGGCCTACCTCGGCGACCCCGATCACGTCGACGTGCCCGTCGAGGCACTCCTCGACGACACCTTCGCAGCCGAGCGGGCCTGTGGGATCGATCCCGCGGCGGCCCTGCCGAAGCCGGTGGCCGCCGGGAACGCCGACGACTACGACGGCCTCTGCGGCGATCCGGCCGGCGCCGGGGTGACCGCCAAGGACACCGAGAACCTGGAGACCACCAACCTGACCGTGGTCGACCGTTGGGGCGACGTGGTCGAATACACCCTGACGATCGAGCAGACCGGAGGATCCGGCATCACCGTGCCCGGTCGCGGCTTCATCCTCAACAACGAGCTGACCGACTTCTCGACCACCTACCGGCCCGACGACCCCAACCGGATCGAACCCGGCAAGCGACCCCGCAGCTCGATGTCGCCGACGATCGTCCTCTCCGACGGGCGGCCCGTGCTCGCGGTCGGCTCGCCCGGCGGCTCGACGATCATCACCACCGTGCTCCAGATCCTCATCGAGCGGTTCGCCCGCGAACGGACACTGCCCGAGGCGATGGCGGCGCCGAGGGTCTCCCAGCGCAACGCCGCGAACACCGGCGCCGAGCCGGCGTTCATCGAGACGTACGGCGGGCCGCTGACGTCGCTGGGACACCGCTTCGCCTCCACGGCGGAGCTCGGCGCGGCCACCGCGATCGAGATCGGCCCGGACGGGCTGCTGACCTCGACCGCCGAGCCGTGGCGCCGAGGCGGCGGGTCCGCGTTGGTGGTCAGTCCGGCGCCCTAGCCTCCGAGGCGCTCCAGCGCCTGGGAGAGATCGTCCCAGAGGTCGTCGACGTCCTCGATCCCGACCGACATCCGCACCAGCCCCTCGGGCACCGTCGACGACTCGGTCTTCCAGCGGCGACGGCGCTCGAACGTGGACTCGACGCCGCCGAGCGAGGTCGCGTGGACCCACAGCGAGGTGGAGTGGGTGAGGAGATCGGCCTGCTCCGCGGTGGGCAGCACGGCCGCCAGCATCCCGCCGAACCCCGGATAGCGGACCTCCGCGACGGCCGGGTGCGCACCCAGCCGCTCGGCGAGGGTCGCCGCGTTGGCGGCGGAGCGCTCGACGCGCAGGTGCAGCGTACGAAGGCCGCGCAGCGCCAGCCAGGCCTCGAACGGACCGGGGATCGCGCCGAGGAGGTCGCGGCGGGCCTTGAGTACGTCCCACAGCGTGTCGTCGGAGACCACGACCGCGCCCATCACGACATCGGAGTGACCGGCGATGAACTTGGTGGCCGAGTGGATGACGATGTCCGCGCCGAGGGCGAGCGGCTGCTGGATCAGGGGGGTGGCGAAGGTGTTGTCGACCACCACGCGGGCACCGGCCTTGTGTGCGGCGGCGATGACGGCCGGCAGGTCGGCGAGCTGCATCCCCGGGTTGGTCGGCGTCTCGACCCAGACCAGGGCGACCTCGCCGTCGAGCCTCTCGAGCAGCTTCACGACCGCCGCGGTGTCGGAGAAGTCGGTGAGGCGAGCGGTCAGCCGGCCGCGGGCCTCGAGGTCGGCCAGCTGGCCGATCGTGCCGAGGTAGCTCTGCTCGGTCGCCAGGACCACCGAGTCGTTGACCAGGTCCAGCAGCGTCGCGACCGCCGCGAGCCCGGATGCGAACGACAGCGCCCGCCCACCCTCGAGCCTCCCGAGCGCCTCCTCGAAGGCCACCCACGCGTCGTTGGTGTAGCGCCCGTACTCCTTGTCGCCGCCGGCCACATAGGTCGAGGCCATCGTGATCGGTACGTTGAGCGGCTGGTCGGGCTCGTGGGCCGGCCGCCCGGCGTGGACGGCGATCGTGGCGGGCTTGTGATTCATGGCTTCGACCCTATTGCCCCTTCCGCGACGGGCCTCACGCGCCGCGCGGTTACGGGTCGGCGCACGGTCCCGGATAAGGTTGCGGCCGTGTTGACGACCCTGCTGGATGGACGTGCCTTCGGTGAGAAGCACGGCAAGGATGCTGCCACCGTCGTGGCCCTGCACGGCTGGGCCCGCAACCGCAGCGACTGGGGATCGACGCTCGAGGGCCTGGACGCGCTCGCGCTCGACCAGCCCGGTTTCGGCGCGACGCCGGCTCCGGACGAGGCCTGGGGAACGCGGGAGTACGCCGATTGGCTCGCCGAGATCCTCAGGGAGCTCGACCGGCCGGTTCTGGTCGGGCACTCCTTCGGTGGCCGTGTCTCGGTACAGCTCGCTGCTGCGTATCCGGAGCTCGTCCGTGGGGTCGTGCTGACCGGCGTGCCGCTCTTTCGTCCCAAGGCCGGGGGCAAGCCCAAGCTTGCCTACCGTGTCGGCCGTTGGGCGTACTCCAAGAAGCTCATCCCAGAGACGAAAATGGACCAGCTGCGGGAAAAGTACGGCTCGGAGGACTACCGGAACGCCAAGGGCGTGATGCGGCAGGTGCTCGTGAAAGCGGTCAACGACGATTACACCGACCAGCTCGCTGCCATCCCGAAGGACCTCCCGCTGCGCCTAATCTGGGGCGAGAACGACACCGCCGCGCCGGTCTGGATGCCCGGTGAGGCGATGGAGATCCTGGGGGACAACGCGACCCTGGAGATCGTGCCCGGCTCGGCACACCTGCTCGATGCCGGCCTGGTCAAGAGCCTAAGAGGCTCGATCGACGAACTGCGTACGTTTTGAATCTGAGGGGCTGAAGAAGAAGCATGTGGATCGTCCTGGTCACCTCCGCGCTGACCCTGGTCTCGTACTACCGCTGGCTGCGGGTCGCTCAGCGTGAGCACTACGAGCCGACCCGGCTGTTCGCGATCGAGTGGATCTGGATCAAGGCCCGCCCGGTCGAAGCGATCCTGCTCGGTGCGGTCGTCGTGGTCTGTCTGGCGTCGTTCGTGCTGCCCTACGGTGCGCTCGTCGGCGCGCTGCTGTTCCTCGGCTGGCCCGTGGGCATGTCGTTCACCGGCGCGAAGCGGCTCGTCTGGACCGACCGGGTCAAGCGCCTGGCCGGTGTGCTCCTCGTGCTGCACGCGGCCGTCACCGTCCTGATCGCGCTGTTCGCCCCGGCCGCTGCCGGCCTGCTCCCGATCCTCGCGGTCCCGCTGGCCGAGGCGGCCCTGGCGATCATGTGGCCGATCGAGAAGGCGATGGCGAAGAAGTGGCAGGTGCAGGCCGCTGCCACGATCAGACGCGTCAACCCGAAGATCGTCGCGATCACCGGCTCCTACGGCAAGACCTCCACGAAGAACTACGCCACCCACCTGATGCAGGGTCGCTGGTCGACGCTGGCCTCGCCGGCGAGCTTCAACAACGCGATGGGCCTCTCCCGTGCGGTCAACGACCGCCTTCAGCCCGGCACCGACATCTTCGTGGCCGAGATGGGGACCTACGGTCCCGGCGAGATCGCCGAGCTGACCGAGATCTTCCCGCCCGAGGTCGCCGCGATCACCACGATCGGCGAGGCCCACCTGGAGCGGATGAAGTCGCGCGAGACGATCGTGAAGGCCAAGTCGGAGATCCTCCCGAAGGCCTCGACCGTGGTGCTGAACATCGACGTACCCGAGCTCGCGCTCATCGCCGAGAACCTCCGCGCCAGCAAGCGCGTGATCGCCTGCTCCACGGTGCCGGGCACCGCCGCCGAGGTCGTGGTGGCCGACGGCAACCTGACGATCGGCAACGAGACGTACGCGGTGGAGCTGCCCGACGAGGTCGGCCACCCGATCAACGTCGCGATCGCCGTCGGCCTCGCCCTTGCCGTCGAGGTGCCGATCGAGACGATCACCCAGCGACTCTCCTCGATCCCGGGTACGCCCCACCGCGCCGAGGCCAACCAGACCCCGGGCGGCGTGTGGGTCGTCGACGACACCTTCAACTCCAACCCCACAGGCGCCGCGGCCGCGCTGGCGAAGGCGAAACGGCTGGCGGGGGAGTCGGGCACGGTGTGGACCATCACGCCCGGTATGGTCGAGCTGGGCACCGAGCAGGCCGCGCGCAACATCGAGTTCGCGCAGGCTGCCACGGCCTCCGACAAGATGCAGCTGTGCATCGTCGGTCGCACCAACCGAAAAGCGCTGCGGGCGGGGGACCCCGCGCGAACCACTGCGTTCGACAGCCGCAAGGCGGCGGCGGATCACGCTCTGACCGCGGCCAAGGAGGGCGACGTGGTGCTGTACGAGAACGACCTCCCCGATCACTACGCGTAGGACCCCAGGAGCTTCCACCATGAGCGTAACCAAGGCCACCATCGTCTTCGGCGGTCCCAGCGCCGAGCACGACATCAGCATCCTCACCGGTCTGCAGGCCGAGCGGGTCCTCTCCGGTGCCGGCGTCGAGGTCACCTGCCTCTACTGGGCGCGCTCGGACAAGTGGTTCCTGGTGCCCGCCAAGCAGGAGGCCCGTGACTTCCTCGGCGGCGAGCCGAAGGGCTCCAAGGCCGTCGAGTTCCGGCTCGGCACCGAGAAGGGCGACGGCTTCTACACCGTCGGCGGCTTCGGCGGCGGCAAGCGACTGGAGACCGGCCCGATCCTCTCCGCCTTCCACGGCGGCGCGGGCGAGGCCGGCGGCATCCAGTGGCTCTTCGAGCTCGCCGGCCTGAAGGCGACCGGCGCCACCCCGGCCTCCGCCGCGCTCGGCATGGACAAGCTCGCCTTCGGCGCGGTCATGCTCAACGCCGGCCTGCCGTCGCTGCAGCGCGAGCTGCTCTCGCGCTACGCCGCCCCGTCCTTCGAGGGTCCTTACATCGTCAAGCCGCGCTTCGGGGGCTCCTCCATCGGCATCGAGGTCGTCGACGACTACGAGACCGGCCTCGCGCTCCTCAACACCTCGCCGCACCTGCGTGCCGGAGCGGTCGTCGAGCCGTACCGCCCCGACCTCTTCGATCTCAATGCCTCGGTCCGCACCGCGCCCGAGATCGCGGTGAGCGACGTCGAGCGCCCGCTGCGCTCCGACGAGGCGAAGATGTACGACTACTCCGCCAAGTACGTCCACACCGACGGCCTGTCCTCCTCGCCGCGCGAGTTCCCGGCCCAGGTCGAGGAGTCGGTCACCAAGCAGATCAAGGACCTGGCCGTACGCGTCGTGGAGCTCACCGGCCTGACCGGCATCCTCCGCATCGACTTCCTCTCCGACGGCAAGGGCGAGGTCTTCATCAACGAGGTCAACTCGATCCCCGGCGCGCTCTCGCTCTACCTGTGGCCCGACACCCCGGCCTCCGAGGTTCTCACCAGTGCCATCGCCGAGGCCGAGAAGCACATCCCCCAGGTCACCCGGAACTTCGAGGAGGGCGTCGCCCTCAAGGCCGCCGGCGGCATCGCCGGCAAGCTCACCGGCCTGAGCTGACGTCGAGTCGGCACAAACTGACAGCAAATCGCCGAGTCGGCCCGTCATGACGC
>NZ_JBHVKJ010000095.1:0-12705 GCF_042798275.1 Nocardioides sp. NPDC057767
CCGCGGACGATGTCTGCGGCGGGCCGGGTCGTTTCCGCGATCCAAGATCCGTGCTTGCTATTGTTTGCGGACGCGGTGTCTCATTAATCTGCCGGTGACACCCAACGGAGGAGGATGACGTGGCCGAGACGACCAAACGGCTGGTGGAGACCACCGACGGGCTGACGCTCGCGGTCTACGAGCGGGGGCCGGCTGATGCCGAGACCGTGGTGCTCGTCCACGGCTACCCCGACAACCACTCCGTCTGGGACGGGGTCGCGGAGGTGCTCGCCGAGCGCTTCCACGTCGTCGCCTATGACGTACGCGGCACGGGGGAGTCGGGCGTACCCGAGTCGACCTCCGGCTACCGCCTGGCACAGCTCTCCGCGGACTTCAAGGCGGTCATCGACGCCGTCTCGCCCGATCGGCCGGTGCACGTCGCCGCGCACGACTGGGGCTCGATCCAGACCTGGGAGTCGGTGACCGACCCGGCGCTGAGCAGCCGGATCGCGACGTACGTCTCGATCTCGGGGCCCGACCTCGGGATGGCGACCACCTGGTTGCGGGAGCGGACCCATCTGGGGAGCTCGGTGCGGCAGCTGGCCCACTCCTGGTACGTCTTCGTCTTCCAGCTGCCGCTGCTGCCCGAGGCGATGGTGCGCTCGGGGCTGCTCGCCCGGTTCGTCGGCGGCGGGCCGCGCCCGACCAAGGACCAGGTCAACGGGGTCGAGCTCTACCGCGCCAACTTCCTGGGCAAGCTGCTTCGCCCCGAGCCGCGGCCGACCGAGGTGCCGGTGCTGGTGATCGCCCCGCGCGGCGACGACTACGTGACGGTGCCGCTGCAGACCGAGGCGCCCCGGGCGTACGTGTCGTCGCTGGTCACACAGGTCATCGAGGGCGGACACTGGGTGGTGGCGACAGAACCCGAGCTGGTCGCGGGCGAGATCGTGGCCTTCATCGAGAAGGAGGACCGATGAGCAAGCAGACGAAGGAAGCCAAGCGCGGGCACGAGCCGGCCAAGGTGGCCCTCCACCCGCGGAACGTGAAGTTCGACTGGAGCCGGCTGCCCCTGGTGTGGATCCCGGGCGAGGCCTTCGCGTCCCACTACATCAGCGTGCTGCACCTGCTGCTGCCCGAGGGCGAGCGGTGGTTCGTCAAGGTGTTCTCCGAGATCCTGCCCCTGATCGAGGACGACCAGCTGCGCGAGGACGTGATCGGCTTCATCGGCCAGGAGGGCGTGCACGCCGCCGCCCACCAGGAGGTGCAGGACTACTTCAACGACAACGGGCTCGACGTACGTCCCTTCGCGGCCGAGATCGAGGCGCTGTTCCGCAAGATCCTGGGCGACCGCGACCTGACCGGCCGCGCCAAGGAGGAGTGGCTGATCGAGCGCGCTGCGATCATCGCGGGCCTCGAGCACCTCACCGCCGTGCTCGGCAACTGGGTGCTCAACTCGCCGGCCCTGGACAAGGCCGGTGCCGACGAGACGATGCTCGACCTGCTGCGCTGGCACGGGGCCGAGGAGGTCGAGCACCGCAACGTGGCTTACGACGTCTTCCAGCACGTCGACGGGCGCTACCTGCGTCGCGTCCGCTCCTACCTGCTCGGTGGCAGCGCGCTGCTCATGCTGTGGTGGCGCGGGGCGAGCTACCTGATGAAGAACGACCCGACCCCGCTCGATCCGGCACAGCCGGATCCGGCCAAGCGGCCGAAGGCGAGCCTGTTGAAGCTGATCGACGCGGAGCGTCGTGGGCTCGCGCCCGGGATCGTACGTATCGGGTGGGCGACCTGGAAGTTCTTCCTGCCCGACTACGACCCGTCCAAGGAGGGGTCGACCGCCCAGGCGGTGAGCTACCTGGCCAAGTCGCCCGCGGCGCTGCGCGCCGACGCCATCGCGGAGGGCCAGTGAACGAGGTCACCAGCGGGCCCGCGCGCTACAGCGTCCCCGACATCCCGGACTCGCGGCTCTATCGGGCCTTCGAGGCGATCGTCGCGGGCTACTGGACCAAGGCCGCCTACCGCTCCTGGCGTCGCCGCCGGCCGCTCGGGCGAATCGACCGGGACCTGCGCGTACGCGTCAGCCGGATCGACGAGGAGGGCCTCGACGTCAAGGCGATCTGGTTCGAGCGTGAGGACGGCGGCGACCTGCCGCCCTGGGACCCCGGTGCCCACGTCGATGTGGTGCTGCCCAGCGGCCGGCTGCGGCAGTACTCGCTCAACTCCGACCCCGACGACCTGTCGGCCTACCGGATCAGCGTGCGCCGGATCGAGCCGACCGCAGGTGGAGGCGGTGGGTCGGTCGAGGCCCACTTCCTCTCCGTCGGTGACCGGCTCGTCCTGAAGGGGCCGCGCAACGCCTTCCCGTTCGTCGACTCGCCCGCGGGCTACCTCTTCGTGGCCGGGGGCATCGGGATCACCCCGATCCTGCCGATGCTGCGCGACGTGGTGCGGCGGGGTGTGCCGTACGAGTTCGTCTATACCGGGCGCTCGCGCGAGACCATGCCGTTCCTGGAGGAGATCCGGGAGATCGTCGGTGACCACGAGATCCAGCTGTGGCCCGACGACGAGAGGGGCGTGCCCGACGCGGCCAAGATCATCTCGATGGCACCCGAGGGAGCCGCGCTCTACTGCTGCGGGCCGATGCCGATGATCGACGCGATCCGCGCGCAGATCCCGGACCCGCTGATCGACACGTTGCACTACGAGCGGTTCTCGCCGCCGCCGGTGCTCGGCGGCCGCCCGTTCCGGGTACGCCTCGGCGACTCCGACGTCGAGGTGGAGGTGGGCGCCGAGGAGTCCGCGCTGACCGCGGTCCGCCGGGTGCGGCCGGCCCAGGCGTACTCGTGTCAGCAGGGCTTCTGCGGCACCTGCCGGGTCCGGGTCCTGGAGGGTGAGGTCGAGCACCGGGATCACGCGCTGGCCGGCTACGAGCGTGACGGCCACATGATCCTGTGCGTCTCGCGCGCGAAGGGGACCGTGGTGATCGACGGTTGATCGCCGGCCGATCGATATCGGTTTGCCCGGCGGGCCGTGGCCTGATGTCCTGTGCCACATGACTGCCCTCGCCGTTCCCGCCACCGATCTGTACGACTCCTGGGCGGCCTGCGTCGCCGAGTTCGGTGGGGCTCATGTCGACGGCGCCGGCATCCCCGACGAGGAGGCCGCCGACGTGAGCCGGGAGGCGTGCGAGCGGTCGGTCGCGAAGGCCGCCCGGGAGCGGGACCTCACGGTCCCGCCGCCCGCCGGCCGGGTGCACGCCTCGTCCTTCTGGATCACCGAAGGCTCCGAGGTCGTCGGGTTCGTCCAGCTGCGGCACGCGCTCAACGAGTTCCTCGAGAACGTCGGTGGCCACATCGGCTACTCGGTGCGCGCCTCGGCCCGCCGCCGGGGTCACGCCGCCCGGGCTCTCGGCCTGGTCCTCGACGAGGCCCGCGCGCTCGGCCTGGAGCGGGTCCTGCTCACCTGCGACGACGACAACGAGGCCTCCGCGCGGACCATCGAGTCCCAGGGCGGCGAGCTCCAGGACGTCATCGACGCGACCGCCTACGGTTACGGCCCGACCCGGCGCTACTGGATCAAGCTGTGAACGAGGATGTCGTCGCCACCCAGGTCGAGCTCGAGTGGGCGCTCGCCGGTGAGTCCTCCGCGCCCACCGAGCTCGTCGACGAGGTGCTGACCGGTCTGCGCACCACCGGACGTACGCCGGAGGTGGACGTCGACGTGCTCCGAGCTGCGGCCTTCCGGCTCGTCTCCGAGGACCGGCTCGACGAGGTCGGCCGGGCCTGGCTGGAGCTCCTCGACGCCGTCCGGGCGCACCCGGACGCCCGGTTGGCCGACCTGCCTCCGGCGCGCACCGACTGACGCTGCGTCAGTTGGAGAGGGAGCGGCGGCGGCTGGCCAGGCTGGAGAGTCCCTGGGCGGCGGCGCGGACCAGGGTCACATGGGCCTCGGGCCGGAAGCGACCAACCGGGCCGGTGATGCTGATCGCTGCCAGGGCCCTGTCGCCACCGTCGGTGAGGACCGGGGCGGCGATGCACTGCAACCCGACGGCCGACTCCTCGCGCTCGAAGGCCACACCGTTGTCGAGCGCGGCGCCGAGCTGGCGCTCGAGCAGACCAGGCGCGACGATCGTGTGCGGCGTACGCCGTTCCAGGGGGCTGCTGAGGACCTCCTGCTGCACCTCCGGGTCGGAGAAGGCCAGCAGGATCTTGCCGATCGCGGTGCAGTGGACGGGCATCCGTCCGCCCGGCCGGGAGGGGGACTTGGCCTGGCGGTGGCCCCCGATCTTGGCGACGTAGACGACGTCGTGGCCCTCGCGTACGCCCAGGTGGACGGTCTCGTGGGTGCGCTCGTAGAGGTCCTGGAGGAACGGCATCGCCAGCTCCAGGAGCGAGCGCTCGACCGAGGCGCGCATGCCGAGCTCGAAGAGGCCGCCGGAGAGGCGGTAGCCGAGGTTGGTGCGGTCCAGGAGCCGGTTGGTGACCAGGTCGCCGGCGACACGATGGACGGTCGCCTTCGGCAGTCCGGTGCGGCGGACGAGTTCGGCCAGGGAGAGCACCTGGTCGTCGACCGTGAAGGCACGCAGGATGGTCACCGCCTTGCCGAGCACGGTGTCGAGATCGGCGGGCTCGTGTGGCATGTGATCACCGTACCGGTCAGCGGGACGCCGGGACCGCTGGTTCGGCCCATCTGCTGAGACCGTTGTCGCATGAACGAAGTGACCTCCCCGGCCGCCGTCGCCGGCGACGCTGCCATCGCGGCCGCCGCCGACCGGCTGCTGACCGCCGCCGCCACGGGCACCCCTGTGCCGCCGATGCGGGACCTGCTCGAACCGACCGATCTGGCTGCGGCGTACGCGATCCAGGAGCGGCTCACCGCCGCCCGGGTCGCCGCTGGCGCGACCATCGTGGGCCGCAAGATCGGGCTCACCTCCAAGGCGGTGCAGGAGCAGATCGGCGTGGACACCCCGGACTTCGGCGTGCTCTTCGACGACATGGCGTACGCCGACGGTGACACGCTCCCGGCCGACGCGATCCTGCAGCCGCGGGCCGAGGCGGAGATCGCGTTCGTCCTGGCGGGCGACCTCGCCGACGGCGACCTTTCCTACGACCAGGTCAGGGAGGCCATCGACTACGCCGTCGCGGCCATCGAGATCTGCGGCAGCCGGATCGCGGACTGGAAGATCGCGTTCGGCGACACCGTCGCGGACAACGCCTCCGCCGGAGCCTATGTCCTCGGCACGGAGCGGAAGACGCTCGGAGCGTTCGAGCCGCGCGAGGTCACCATGTCGATGTCGATCGACGACGAGGAGGTCTCGACCGGCACCGGCGAGGCCTGTCTGGGTGACCCGGTCAACGCGGTCCAGTGGCTGGCCCGCTACGCCCGCGACTTCGGCGAGCCGCTGCGTGCCGGCCAGCTGATCCTCTCCGGCGCGCTCGGCCCGATGCGGCCGATCACCGCCGGCAACACCGTTCGTTCCACCGTGTCGGGCCTCGGCTCGGTGGCCTTCAGCGTAGGGAAGTGACTCCATGGGCAAGGTGAAAGTGGCGATCATCGGGTCGGGCAACATCGGCACCGACCTGATGATCAAGGTGATGCGTACGTCCCAGCACCTGGAGATGGGCGCGATGGTCGGGATCGACCCGGCCTCCGACGGTCTGGCTCGCGCCGAACGCTTCGGGTTCGCGACGACGTCGGACGGCGTCGAGGGGCTGATCGGGCTGCCGGAGTTCGACGACATCGAGATCGTCTTCGACGCGACCTCGGCCAAGGCGCACGTCGCCAACGCGGCCGCGCTCGAGCCCTACGGCAAGCGGCTGATCGACCTCACCCCGGCGGCGATCGGGCCGTACGTGATCCCTGCCGTCAACATCGACGAGCACATCGACGCCCCCAACGTGAACATGGTGACCTGTGGCGGACAGGCGACGATCCCGATCGTGGCCGCGGTCGCGCGGGTCGTCCCGGTCGCCTACGGCGAGATCGTGGCCTCGATCTCTTCGAAGTCTGCCGGCCCCGGCACCCGGGCCAACATCGACG
This sequence comes from Nocardioides sp. NPDC057767, assembly GCF_042798275.1. NCBI lineage: Bacteria > Bacillati > Actinomycetota > Actinomycetes > Propionibacteriales > Nocardioidaceae > Nocardioides > Nocardioides sp. NPDC057767. The sequence goes on from NZ_JBHVKJ010000095.1 coordinate 6,019, forward strand.
AGTTCACCGAGACCACCTCGGGCGCGATCGTGCAGGTCGGCGGCGCCAAGCGCGGCAAGGCGATCATCATCCTCAACCCGGCCGAGCCGCCGCTGATCATGCGCGACACGGTGTATGCGCTGGTCGAGGGCGGGTCGCGGACGCTGGCGGAGCTGACCGCGGAGATCACCGAGTCGGTCGAGAAGATGGTCGGTGACGTCGCCGCGTACGTCCCGGGATACCGCCTCAAGCAGAAGGTCCAGGTGCAGGAGATCCCCGACGACCAGCCGGTGGAGACGCTGTTGGTGTCGGCAGACGAGGCCCGGCCGACGCATCAGGTGTCGGTGTTCCTCGAGGTCGAGGGCGCCGCGCACTACCTCCCTGCGTACGCGGGGAACCTCGACATCATGACCTCGGCCGCGCTGCAGATGGCCGAGCGCATCGCGGCCGCGAAGGAGAACTGACGATGAGCACGCCCATCTACGTCCAGGAAGTCTCGCTGCGCGACGGCATGCACGCCGTACGCCACCGGATCACGCCCGAGGACGTCAAGCGGATCGTGATCGCCGCCGACGAGGCCGGCGTCGACGCCATCGAGGTCGCCCACGGGGACGGTCTGACCGGCGGCTCGGTCAACTACGGTCCCGGGTCCAACTCCGACTGGGAGTGGATCGAGGCGGCCGCCTCGGTCATCAAGAACGCCCGGTTGACGACGCTGCTGCTCCCCGGGGTCGGCACCATCCACGACCTGAAGCGGGCCTACGACCTCGGCGTCCGGTCGGTGCGGGTCGCGACCCACTGCACCGAGGCGGACGTCTCGGCCCAGCACATCGCCGCTGCCCGCGAGATGGGGATGGACGTCTCCGGCTTCCTGATGCTCTCCCACATGGCCCCACCCGAGCAGCTCGCCGAGCAGGCCAAGCTGATGGAGTCCTACGGCGCCCACTGTGTCTACATCACCGACTCCGGCGGCCGGCTGACGATGAACGACGTCCGTGACCGCGCGCGTGCCTACCGCTCGGTGCTGAAGGATGAGACCGAGATCGGCATCCACGCCCACGAGAACCTCTCGCTGTCGGTGGCCAACTCGGTCGTCGCGGTCGAGAACGGCGTCTACCGGGTCGATGCGTCGCTGGCCGGTCATGGCGCCGGGGCCGGCAACTGCCCGATCGAGGCGTTCATCGCGGTCGCGAACCTGTCGGACTTCAAGCACAACTGCGACCTGTTCAAGCTCCAGGACGCCGCCGACGACATCGTCCGCCCGCTCCAGGACCGCCCCGTCCGCGTCGATCGGGAGACCCTAACCATGGGCTACGCCGGCGTCTACTCGTCCTTCCTCCGCCACGCCGAGAACGCCTCCGCCCGCTACGGCGTCGACACCCGCGACATCCTCATGGAGTGCGGCCGTCGCGGCCTCGTCGGCGGCCAGGAGGACATGATCGTCGACATCTGCCTCACCAAGCTCGCCGAGCGTGAGGCCGCCGGCGCCTGATCGCGTCACCAGCGGGTCGGGCCGGTGTGGGATGCGGTCATCGCGATTCTGCGATACCGCGTTGCGACTACGAAAAAGGAGTCATCCGTCTCGACTACGATTTGGTAGTCGATCGCCACGAATACGATATCGTAGTCGTGGAGGTGGGTTCATGTCGTACACCGGGAAGGTCACCAGCCCCGAGTCGCTGGGGCGGATCCTGCAGCAGGCGCGCCTGCTCAACGGGTGGAGCCAACGTGAGCTGGCGGCGCGGATCGGGACGACCCAGCGCTACATCTGGGAGATCGAGGCGGGGAAACCGTCGATCTTCGTCGAGCGTCTGTTCGCCTTGATGAGGGAGACTGGGACCGAGCTGACCGCGACCATCGACGCCAGGAGCGACGATGAGTGAGCTTGTCGTCGAGCTCTACGGAAAGCCGATCGGGCGGCTGACCGGTTCGTCTGCCACGTACGACTTCGTCGCCTCGGTCGAAGCAGTGGAGACGTACGGCCTGGACAGCACGGTCCTGTCCCTGGCCGTTCCGTTGGCTCCGGTCGCGCCGCGTGGACGCAGGCAGCGGCGGCAGAACTTCTTCGCGGAGATGCTTCCCGAAGGACGGATGCTGTCGCGGCTGGCGGCAATGGCCGGCGTCAGCGAGCGCGACGTGATCGGGTTGCTGCGGATCTACGGTCGGGACGTCGCCGGTGCCTTGCAGGTCTGGGACCCGGAGGTCCCCGGCGAGCCGCGGGCCCCGAAGCTCGAACCGGTTGGGGAACAGGGGGTGGCCGATCTTCTCAACGAGATCGGCTCCTTCCCGCTCGCCAACAAGCCCGTCGGCGGTAAGACGTCGCTCGCCGGCGTCCAGGACAAGATCGTCCTGGTACGCAACGCCGACGGCTGGCATCGGGCGCTGGACGGTTATCCGTCCACGCACATCCTCAAGCCGGTCACGTCCGACTTCCCGTCGATGATCTACGACGAGGAGTACGGCGCCCGGTTCGCACAGGCTCTGGGGTTGACGACGTACGACACGTTCATCGAGGAGTTCGCGGGGCAGCCGGCGCTGGTGATCGAGCGGTACGACCGCGGAGATGAGGTCGAGGGCGTCCCGAGCCGGGTGCACCAAGAGGATTTCAACCAGGTCCTGGGCGCGCGCGGCGACCAGAAATATCAGAAGTACGGCGGCAAGGTCTCTCTCAAGCGCATCGCCGGTGAGTTCAGTGCGCTCGGCGACACTGCCTCGCTGCGGAAGCTGGCCACGATGACGGTGCTGGCGGCCGCGATCGGCAATCTCGACATGCATGCAAAGAACATCTCGTTGCTGCACCACCCGGACGGCTCGGTCGAGCTCGCCCCGGCGTACGACGTCGTTCCGCAACGGCATCTGCCGAACGACGGTGAGCTGGCGCTCGCTGTAGGCGGGGTCTACCAGCACTCGGCCCTCACTCGCGCCGACCTGATCGCCGAGATCGCGTCGTGGCGCGTTCGCGAGGCCGAGGCGCTGGTCGATGATGCCCTGGCGGACATCGCAGAGATCGCCGAGAACGAGGTTCCCGCTCACGGCGCCTATCCGGGCTTGGTTGAGGACATTCGGGCCTTCACCGTCAACCTGAGGTCCGGCCGTTCGGTGGGAGCAGAGCTGAGCCGATCCCAGGGTGGGGCCTGACGGTCCATGAGCGGCTTCTTGGAGCCTGTGGAAGAGTCGTCCCGTGAGCACTGAATCTTCTTCGCGGCTCGATCTGCCGCTGGCCGGTCTGGCCGCACTGTTCCTCGGATCCGGCACCCTGCACCTGGTGAGGCCCCAGGTCTTCGAGCCGATCGTGCCGCCACAGCTGCCGGAGGCGCGCAAGGTGGTGGAGATCTCCGGGGTTGCGGAGATCGCGTGCGGGCTGGGGCTGCTGCACCCGAAGACCCGCCGGATCGCGGGGCTCGCGAGTGCCGCGCTGCTGGTGGGGGTGTTCCCGGCCAACGTGCAGATGAGCGTCGACGCCGGGAAGCGAGCCAACCGGAAGCGGACCGCCAAGTCGGCCGGCTTCTTCGCCGGTACGGTCGCGCGGCTGCCGCTGCAGTGGCCGATGATCAAGGTGGCGCTGCGTGCCGGAAAGGAGACCGGCGCATGACGTACGTTCCTGCGGAGACCCGCTACGACGCGATGCAGTATCGGCGGACCGGGCACAGCGGGCTGGACCTGCCCGCGGTCAGCCTCGGGCTGTGGCACAACTTCGGTGACGACCTGGCGTTCGAGCGGCAGCGGGCGATCCTGCGTACGGCCCTTCGACGCGGGCATCACCCACTTCGACCTGGCCAACAACTACGGCCCGCCCTACGGTTCGGCCGAGGAGAACTTCGGCCGCCACCTGCGCGGTGACTTCGCCGGGCTGCGTGACGAGCTGGTGATCTCGACCAAGGCCGGGTGGGACATGTGGCCGGGGCCGTACGGCAAGATCGGCGGCTCGCGGAAGTATCTGATCTCCAGCCTCGACCAGTCCTTGACGCGGATGGGGCTCGACTACGTCGACATCTACTACCACCACCGTCCCGACCCCAGCACGCCGCTGGAGGAGACGATGGGCGCGCTCGACCAGATCGTGCGGTCCGGGAAGGCGCTCTACGTCGGGCTCAGCTCCTACTCCTCGGCGCTGACCCGCGAGGCGGCGGCGATCCTGCGCGAGCTCGGCACTCCGCTGCTGATCCACCAGCCGTCCTACTCGATCCTCAACCGCTGGCTCGAGACCGACGCGCTGCTGGACACCCTCGACGAGGTCGGCGCCGGCGCCATCTCGTTCTCGCCGCTGGCGCAGGGTCTGCTGACCAACAAGTATCTCGGGGCCGGTGGCATCCCGGAGGACTCTCGCGCCGCCAAGGCCCGCTTCCTGACCCCGGAGGCACTCACGCCCGAGACGCTCGCCGGCATCGAGTCGCTCAACGCCCTCGCCGTCGACCGCGGCCAGACCCTCGCCCAGATGGCGCTCGCCTGGGCGCTGCGCGACCCGCGGATGACCTCTGTCGTCATCGGCGCCTCTCGTCCCGAGCAGGTCACCGACTGCATCGGTGCGCTCTCCGGTCCCGAGTTCACCTCCGAGGAGCTGGCCAGGATCGACGAGTACGCCACGGTGACCGGTATCGACCTGTGGAAGCGCGAGCGGGTCGAGGGCGACTACCGGGAGATCTTCAACTGAGGCCTCCGCGCGAGCGCGATGACCGCTAGCCTGCGCTCATGCGGGTCGATGAGTATCTGACGTACGACGCCACCGGGCTGGCGCAGCTGGTCGCTGCCAAGGAGGTGACCGCGGCCGAGGTGCTGGCCGCGGCGCGCGAGCGGGCCGAGGCGGTGAACCCGCGGATCAACGCGATCGTCGCCGACATCCCGGAGGCCGACGCCCAGGTCGCCGGCGACGGCCCGAGCGGGCCGTTCGCCGGGGTGCCGTTCCTGGTCAAGGACCTGGCTCAGGAGTATCAGGGCCACCCGACGACCTACGGCTCCCGGGCGCTCGTCGACGACGTCGCCGAGGAGCACTCCTACTTCACCCGGAGCGCCCTCGACGCCGGCTTGGTGATCTTCGGCAAGACGAACACCCCCGAGTTCGGGTCGAAGGGGATCACCGAGCCGGAGCTGTTCGGGCCCTCGCGCAACCCGTGGAACACCGACCACACGCCGGGCGGTTCCTCGGGCGGTTCCGGGGCGGCGGTGGCAGCGGGGATCGTCCCGGCGGCCGGCGCCAACGACGGCGGTGGCTCGATCCGGATCCCGGCCGCCTGCAACGGCCTGGTGGGGCTGAAGACCACTCGCGGTCTGCTGCCGCTGGGCCCGCAGAGCCTGGACGCCTCCAACGGCTTCGTCGTCCAGGGCGTGGTGACGCGCACCGTCCGCGACGCGGCCGGTCTCTACGACGCCCTCCTCGGCGACCGGTCGCTGGCGATGCTGCACGCCCCGCACCCGGATGGGCCGTTCTCCGAGGCGATCGCGGCCCCACCCCGCCGGCTCCGGATCGGATTCACCTCGACGTCCTCGATCACCGAGCCCGACCCGGAGGCGATCGCGGCGGTCGAGGACGCGGCCAAGGCCCTCGAAGCGCTCGGTCACCAGGTCGAGGAGGTCGAGGCGCCCTACGACGCCGCCGAGCTCGGCCGGGACTTCCTCACCATCTGGTTCGCTTCGGCCGCTGCCGAGGTCGCCGAGGCCAAGCTCCGCGTCGGCGCCAAGAACGCTGCCTTCGAGGCCGACACCCTGGCCGTGGCTGAGCTCGGCCGAGCCGGGGGAGTGGTCGCTGTCGAGCTGGCGCACATCAACCGCCGCAACCACGTACGCCGTCTGAGCGAGTTCCACGAGACGTACGACCTGCTGCTCACCCCGACGTTGGCGAAGCCGCCGCTGAAGGTCGGGCAGCTGAACACCCCCAAGGCGCTGCAGGCCGCGGCGCGGGTGCTCCACAAGGTGCACGGCGGGCGGGTGATGCGGGCGACCGGGATGGTCGACCAGCTCGTCGACGAGAACCTCGGCTGGGTGCCCTACACCCAGCTCGCCAACATCACCGGGCGGCCGGCGATCTCGGTGCCGACCTACCGGACCGCGGCCGGGCTGCCGCTCGGTGTCCAGCTCTCCGGGCAGCTCGGTGACGACGGGCTGCTGCTGCAGATCGCCGCCCAGCTGGAGGAGTCGAAGCCGTGGGCGGAGTACTGGCCCGAGCTCTGATGCCTGAGAGGAGGGCCCGGCCATGAAAGAAAATTTCCTTTCGCGCACGAAGCCGGTGCCGGAACGGCACTATCGAGGTATGACTCCGTCTCCGGACATGCTCATGACCTCTCGACGCGCCCTTCTCGGTGGCACTCTCGGGGGAGTCGCGATGACTCTCCTCGGCGGTGCCGCGGTGGCCTCGACGCCGGAGGACCCGACCAGGGCGACCCGGGCGCTCGCCTCCCTGGCCGGGCAACCGCCGACGATCACCCCCGAGGAGCTCACCTTCACCCCGGGCACCGTCCTGCGTCCCGGCCACCCTCGCCAGGTCGGCCTCGACCCGGCACAGATCGCGAAGATCCGCACCGAGCTGACCCGGTTCCTCGAGCCGACCACGGAGAACCCCGCCCACCCGCTGTACGCCGGGGCCACCGCGATCGCGGTCAAGGACGGCGTCGTCGTGGCGCACGAGAGCGTGGGCAAGGCGCTCAGGTACGGGCTCGACGGCACCGCCGTCGTGGAGCTTCCGGCCGACCAGCAGGTCGCGGCGACCACCGAGAC
>NZ_JBHVKJ010000096.1:0-12417 GCF_042798275.1 Nocardioides sp. NPDC057767
GCCGAGACCCCGCGGTCTCGGCGGCGGGCGCCCCGCCCCGTCCAGCGCGTGCGCGACTCCTACCGCCGCTACTGGTACGCCTACGCGATGGTCGCGCCCGTCGTGATCGTCCTCGGCGTGCTGGTCGGCTACCCGCTCGCGCGCGGTTTCTACCTGACCCTGACCGACGCCAACAGCCTCAACTCGGCGCGCACCATCGGCGTCAACACGATCGATGCGACCTACAAGTTCATCGGTCTGGACAACTACGCCGAGATCCTGTGGGGCCCCGCGGCCTACGACCGCTTCTGGTCCCACTTCGTCTGGACGATCGTGTGGACCGTCACCTGTGTCGTGCTGCACTACGTGATCGGCCTCGGGCTGGCGATGCTGCTCAACCAGCGGCTGCGCGGGCGCGTGGCGTACCGGCTGCTGCTGATCCTGCCCTGGGCGGTGCCGACGTTCGTCACCGTCTTCGCCTGGCGGATCATGCTGGCCGACGCGGGCGTCATCAACTCGATGCTCGACACGATCGGTCTCGTCTCCCCGAGCTGGCTCGAGGACCCGACCTGGCAGCGTACGGCCGCGATCATGGTCAACACCTGGTGCGGCGTGCCGTTCATGATGCTCTCCCTGCTCGGCGGGCTGCAGTCGATCGACGAGAACCTCTACGAGGCCGCCGAGATCGACGGCGCCAGCGCCTGGCAGCGGTTCCGGCACGTCACCCTCCCGGGGCTGTCCTCGGTGAGCTCGACCGTCGTGCTGCTCGGGGTGATCTGGACCTTCAACCAGTTCGCGATCATCTTCCTCCTCTTCGGCAACACCGCGCCGGACGCGCAGATCCTGGTCACCTGGGCCTACCGCCTCGGCTTCGGGCAGCAGCCTCGCGACTTCGCGATGTCCGCGGCGTACGGCGTCCTGCTGCTCGCGATCCTGATCGTCTTCACGTCCTTCTACTACCGGTGGTTGAAACGCAATGACCAGCTCGCCTAGCACCCACGCGCCCAGCAGCGCGCCCAAGAAACGGCAGAGCCGACGCGGCGACCTCGGCCCGGTCGCGCAGGTGGGCACGCACGTCACCCTCACGGTGGCGTCGCTGATCGCGCTGTTCCCGATCGTCTGGCTCGTCTACCTGTCGCTGGGACCCGACAAGGACGACTACCTACACCCCGGCGGCATCTTCGCGAAGGCGACCCTGGACAACTACTCGTTCGTGCTGACCAACACCGAGTTCTTCAACTGGCTGTGGTCGACCCTGGTGGTCGCGGGCGGCACGACCCTGTTCGGCGTGATGTCGGCGGCGACGACCGGCTACGCCGTCTCCCGGATGCGGTTCCCCGGCCATCGCTCACTGATGTGGGTGCTGCTGCTGACGCAGGCGTTCCCGATCGCGGTGCTGATCGTGCCGATGTACGAGATCTTCTCCCAGCTGCGGCTGGTGGACTCGCACCTCGGCCTGATCCTGGTCAACTGCACCACGATCGTCCCTTACTGCTCCTGGCTGCTGAAGGGCTACTTCGACACCATCCCGGTCGAGCTCGACGAGGCCGGCATGATCGACGGGCTCACCCCGTTCGGTACGTTCTGGCGGCTCATCCTGCCGCTGGCACGTCCCGGCCTCGCGGTGGCCGCGTTCTACGCCTTCATCACCGCCTTCGCCGAGGTGGCCTTCGCCTCGACGTTCCTGCTCGACGACTCGAAGTACACCTTCGCGGTCGGCCTGCAGAGCTTCATCAGCGAGCACGACGCGCAGTGGAACCTGATGGCCGCCACCGCCGTCCTCATCGCCATCCCGGTCACCATCTTCTTCTACCTCGTCCAACGACACGTCGTCACCGGTCTGACCGCCGGCGGCGTCAAGGGCTGAAAGGTTCTTCTCTCTCATGAACACCGAATGGTGGCGTGACGCCGTCATCTACCAGGTCTACCCGCGCAGCTTCGCCGACAGCGACGGCGACGGCACCGGTGACCTTCCCGGGATTCGGTCACGGCTCCCCTACCTCCGCTCGCTGGGCGTGGATGCGGTCTGGCTGAGCCCGTTCTACGCCTCGCCGCAGGCCGACGGAGGCTATGACGTCTCCGACTACCGTGCGGTCGACCCTCGGTACGGCACGCTCGACGACGCCCGAGCGCTGATCTCTGCTGCCCACGAGCTGGGGCTCAAGATCATCGCCGACATCGTCCCCAACCACTCCTCCGACCAGCACGCATGGTTCCAGCAGGCTCTGGCCGAGGGGCCCGGGTCGCCGATGCGGTCGCGCTACCACTTCCTGCCCGGACGCGGGCCGGACGGCTCGGAGCCACCGAACGACTGGGACTCGATCTTCGGCGGTCCGGCCTGGACCCGGGTGCCCGACGGCGAGTGGTATCTCCACCTCTTCGCCCCCGAGCAGCCCGACTTCAACTGGAACTCCCCCGAGGTCGCCGCGGAGTTCCTGGACATCCTGCGGTTCTGGCTCGACCTCGGCATCGACGGCTTCCGCATCGATGTTGCCCACGGCCTCGTCAAGGCCGAGGGCCTGCCGTCCATCGGCCACTCGGACCAGCTCCACCTGCTCGGCAACGACGTGATGCCCTTCTTCGACCAGGACGGCGTCCACGAGATCTACCGCTCCTGGCGGCGGGTCCTGGCGGACTACCCGGGCCGGATCTTCGTCGCCGAGGCGTGGACCCCGACGGTGGCGCGGTCGGCCAACTACGTACGCCCTGACGAGCTGCACCAGGCCTTCAACTTCGAGTACCTCGACACCGCCTGGGACGCCGCGGCGCTGCGCAAGGTCATCGACAGCTCCCTGGACGCGATGCGTCCGGTCGGCGCTCCGGCGACCTGGGTGCTGTCCAACCACGACGTCACCCGGCACGCCACCCGGTTCGCCAACCCTCCGGGGTCGGGGACCCAGATCCGGACCGCGGGCGACCGCTCGCTCGGACTGCGGCGCGCTCGCGCGGCGACGCTCCTCATGCTCGCGCTTCCGGGATCGGCGTACGTCTACCAGGGCGAGGAGCTCGGCCTCCCCGACGTGACCGACCTGCCCGACGAGGTCCGCCAGGACCCGTCCTTCCACCGCGCCAACGGCCAGGACGGCTTCCGCGACGGCTGCCGCGTGCCGCTGCCGTGGACCCGGTCGGGTTCCTCCTACGGCTTCGGCGAGGGCGGCTCCTGGCTGCCCCAGCCGTCGTCGTGGGGTGAGATGAGCGTCGAGGCCCAGACCGACGTGGAAGGCTCCACCCTCGAGCTCTACCGCTCGGCGCTGAAGATCCGTCGCGAGGTCTCCGGCCTCGGCGCCGGCGACGCGGTCACCTGGCACGACGAGGCCCCCGCCGGGGTCCTCTGGTTCGAGCGCTCTGGTTTCGCGTGCACCGTCAACACCACCCAGGATCCGGTACGCATCGCAGCACCTGGTGACGTACTCCTCTCCTCCTCGGGCCCCGTGCCCGTCACCGAAGGATCCGCCGACCTCCCCGGCGACACGACCGTCTGGTGGCAGCTGGCCTGAGGTCCCGGCCGAGTCCGCACCTGTGGACGCCGAATCTGTAGTTGTGGGCGACGAAAGTAGACATTCGTCGCCCACAACTACATTCTCGGCCGGTCAGCGGCGGGCTGTGACGTAGCAGGCGACGGCGGTGGCCGCGGCTACGTTGAGGGAGTCGATGCCGGCGGACATCGGGATGATGGCGCGGCGGTCGGACGCCTGCTGCCAGCGCGGGGAGAGGCCGTGGCCCTCGGAGCCGAGGACGAGGGCGACCTTGTCGACGCCCTCGACGGCCTTCTCGATGTCGACAGCGTCGTCGGCCAGGGTCAGGGCGACGGTGGTGAAGCCGGCGGCAGAGAGGGACGGGAGTGCTTCGTACCAGTCCGGCAGGCGGGTCCACGGCAGCGCGAAGACCGCGCCCATCGCGACCTTGATCGAGCGGCGGTAGAGCGGGTCGGCGCAGCGCGGCGCCAGCAGGACGGCATCGAAGCCCAGCGCCGCCCCCGACCGGAAGATCGCGCCGACGTTGGTGTGGTCGACGATGTCCTCCAGCACCAGGACCGAACGGGCACCCTCGAGCACCGACTCCACCGACGGCAGCGGTCGCCGCCTCAAGGACGCCAGCGCACCGCGGTGCACATGGAACCCGGTCACCTCCTCGGCAGCCTTCTCGCTCATCACGTAGCACGGCGCATCGGTCGACTCGAGCACGTCGGAGAGCCCGTCGAGCCATTTCGGCGCCATCAGGAACGAGCGCGGCTCGAAGCCGCCGGTCACCGCGCGGCGTACGACCTTCTCGCCCTCCGCAAGGAACAGCCCCTCCGCGGACTCGATGGACTTGCGCAGCTCCACGTCACGCAGATCGCGGTAGTCCGCGAGACGCGGATCGTCGGGGTCGGAGATCTCGATGAGTTCAGCCATGGTCAGGCGACCTGCACCGAGTCCTTCATGTCCCCCGACACTTCCTCAGGGAAGGAGAGGACCAGATGCCGGCCCAGAGCGGTCGCGACGCGTGCCAGGGTGTCGATCCGGTTGCGCGCTCCTCCGCCTTCCTCGAGTCGGGAGATGACCGACTGAGTCGTGCCCATCCGAGTGGCCAGCTCACGCTGACTCAGCCCTGCCGCCGTACGCAGGTCGTAGATCAGCTGCCCGAGTGCAAGATCCTGCTCGACGCTCGCCCTGGCCTCGTCGGACGGGGCGGGACGCTCGGCCCGGACGTCGGACCAGCGGGAGTAGTTCGCCATGGTTGCTCTCCTAGGGATAGCGCCGCGCGCATTCGGCGGCCGCCTTGCGGGCTCTGGCCACCTCACCGCGCTCGTTGTCTCGTTGCTTGTGGAAAGTCGTCAGAAGGATGATTCGAGCATCGCTGGTGAATCTGTAGGTGATCCTCCGGGCAGTCGACCCGAGAGTGAAGCGAAGCTCGAACAGGCCCTCCCCCAAACCCCGCGAGAGGGGCATCCGTGCGCGGGGCCCCAGATCGGCCAACCGATCCACGATCACCGCGACCCGGACCCACTCCGCGTCGCTCAGAGCATCCAGCCACTTCACGACCTCGTCATGAAGCTCTACCTCCATGCTCATGATCGCATCCACGCGATGATCGCACAAGTGCGATCATCGCGGAACGGGCAGTCGCCATGGTTCGCTGCAAATCTCATGCAGCGACCGTATGATTCAACTCATGGCAACGAGTCGACGCCGCGCCGACCAGAGGTCTAGAAGGAGTCGGGGTGGGCGACGCGGACGACCTCGCCGACGACGATGATCGCCGGAGGCTGGACGTTCTCGTCGGCCAGAGTCTTCTCGAGGGTCTCGAGGGTCGCCAGGACCGTACGCTGCGTCGGCATCGTGCCGTCGCAGACGACCGCGACGGGAGTCGAGGCGGCACGTCCGCCGTCCATCAGGGCGGTCGCGATCGCCGGGGCGTTCTGGACGGCCATCAGGAGGACCAGGGTGCCACCGAGCTGGGCGACGGCGGACCAGTTGGTCAGCGAGGTGGGGTCGGCCGGCGGGACGTGCCCGGAGATGACGGTGAACTCGTGGGCGACGCCGCGGTGGGTCACCGGGATGCCGGCGACGCCGGGGACGGTCACCGGCGAGGTCAGGCCGGGGATGACGTGGACCGGTACGCCGGCCTCGCGACAGGCCAGCACCTCCTCGAAGCCACGGCCGAAGATGAAGTTGTCGCCACCCTTGAAGCGCGCGACCGCCTTCCCTTCCTTGGCCGCCTCGACGATGATGCGGTTGATCTCCTCCTGCTGGGCCGAGCGGCCGCGGGGAAGCTTGGCGACGTCGACGAGCTCGACGTCGGCCGGCAGCTCGGAGAGCAGCTCACGCGGCGCCAGCCGGTCGGCGACGACGATGTCGGCCTCCATCAGGGCCTTGCGGCCCGCGACCGAGATCAGTCCGGGGTGACCCGGGCCGCCGCCGATCAGGGTCACTCCGGGCACGCGCTGACGCTCGTGCGGAGCGATGAGCTCACCGGAGCGGAGTCCGTCGAGGATCCGGTCGCGCACGCCCGCGGAGCGCCGCGGGTCGCGGTTGGCCAGCACGGCCACGGTCAGGTCGCCGTCCTGCCCGGTGGCCGGGGTCCATGCGGTGGCCCGCGTGCCGTCGTCGGCGCGTACGCAGAAGATCCGTCGCTCCTCCGCGGCCACCGAGACCTCTTCGTTGACCTCGGCGTTCTGGGTCGCGGCGATGACGTACCAGGCGCCGTCGAGCACGTCGGCCGAGAAGCGGGCCTGATGCCAGGAGATCTCGCCCGAGCCGAGCAGGCCCTCCAGAGCAGGAGTCAGCGACGGCGAGACGACCTCGACCCGCGCCCCCGCGGCGATCAGTGCCGGCACGCGCCGCTGCGCCACCCGGCCACCACCCACGACGACCACCCTCCGGCCCTCCAGGATGAGGCCGGCGGGATAGGGAACGGCATGCTCAGAACTCATGGGTACATCCTCGCCCAACACCCGGCCGTGTCCTGACAAAGGGTCGATTCGCGGACTGGGTTCGTGAGCTACGTTGGTGGCCATGGCACTCGACCGCCCGGTGAAACCGGACCCCTACTCGCTCATGCCCGCCCTTCCCTCCTTCACGCTGACCAGCCAGGACGTGACCGACGGCCAGCCGCTGAAGCAGGACCAGGTCTACGACGGCGGCAACACCTCCCCGCAGCTCAGCTGGAGCGGCGCGCCGGAGGGGACGAAGTCCTACGTCATCACCTGCTTCGATCCCGACGCGCCCACCCCCAGCGGCTTCTGGCACTGGGCCCTGGTCGACGTCCCCGCCGACGTCACCGAGCTGCCCGCCGGTGCCGGCGCCGCGACCGCCGAGCTCCCGGGCAAGGCGTTCCACGTCGCCTCCGACTTCGGCACCAAGGACTTCGGCGGCGCCGCTCCCCCGGCCGGCGACCAGGTCCACCGCTACTACTTCGTGGTCCACGCCGTCGGCGAGGAGACCCTGGGCGTGAACGACGAGGTCACCCCGGCCGTCGTCTCGTTCAACTTGGCGTTCAAGGCCCTGGCCCGCGCCGTCGTGGTGGGCACCTACCAGCACTGAGCTCCGGCGGTGGGAGCCCCAGGGGCTCCCACCGTCAGCCGGAGGCGAGGTGGGTCAGCAGCGTCGGCGTACGCCGGTGCTCGACCTCGCCGGAGAGACCGAGCGCGAGGAAGATCTCGCTCAGGCACTGCTCGAACTGTCGCCTGCCGCTGAAGAGCTTGCTGATGATCGCGCGGTCCGGGAACCCGGCCTGGATCAGACCCAGCACCTCGCTCTGCCGCATCGATAGCCGCGCCATCGCATCGCCGTCGGCATCGGGCGATGACTCGACCATCCGTGAGATGACCTCGGGGTCGACCACCACCTCACCTGACGACACCCGGCCGACGACGTCGAGGAAGTGCGGGATGGTGCGTACGCGTGACTTGCGCAGGTATCCGAGGCCCCCGGTGCCGGTGCTGGCGAAGGCCGGGGCGGCGTAGGCCGTGTCGAGCGAGTCCGCGAGCACGAGGATGCCCATCTCCGGCACCTTCTCGTGCAGCCGGACCGTGGCACCGATCCCCTCGTCAGGGGTTCTCCCGCTCAGCCGGGCGTCGGTGACGACCAGCGTCGGCAGGGTGTCGGTGGCGGCCTGGACGAGCGTCTCGGCGTCGCCGGCGTCGGCCACCACCTGGTAGCCACCACGTGCGAGCAGGGTCGTGAGACCAGCACGGAGAAGAGGCGACTCGTCGGCAACGACGACGCTCGGCTCATAGCTGGGCACAACGCCTCCGCTCGGTGTTGGGGGCAGCGGTCGAGACGCATTCTGTCGCACTCCACCGCAAACCCCCGGTATCTCGCGCCCGTGTTCGCATCGGCGGGCGACGGAGACCACCCGGGATCAGAACTCCGGCGGGCCCTCGGAGGCTCGCTTGAGCAGCGTCTCGAAGGAGGTCGGGTTGGCGAACTCGTCCTCCACCAGCGTGCGATGCGGCGCCGGGGCGGCGCTCGCGCCACCGCCCACAGCCAGCAGCGCGGCCAGCTCCGCGGCGGCCCGGTCGACCCGCTTGGGGAGCTCCGGGCCACCGGCGAAGTCGTCGGTGGCGGCGAAGACCCCGGTCGGGACGACCACGGCGTGCAGGTAGGCGAAGAGCGGGCGCAGTGCGTGCTCGAGCACCAGCGAGTGCCGGGCGGTGCCGGCGGTCGCGGCGATCAGGACCGGCTTCGCGTCGAGGACACCCTGCTCGAGTACGTCGAAGAACGTCTTGAACAGACCCGAGTAGGACGCGGAGAACACCGGGGTCACGACGATGACGCCGTCAGCACGACGCACCTGGTCGATGGCCGCCTGCAGCGCCGGCTTGGCGAAGCCGGTGAGCAGGTTGTCGGTCAGCTCGTGCGCCAGACCGCGCAGCTCGACGTGCTCGACCTCGACCTCGGCGCCCCGGGCCTGGACGGCCCGGGTCGTCGCCTCGCCGAGCATGTCGGCGAGCAGCTTGGTCGAGGACGGGACCGAGAGCCCGGCCGAGACGACGACGATCCGGGTCACAGCTCCCCCTCGAGGACCTTGGCGACCTCCGGGTCGTGCAGATCGCGGTCGGAGGAGCCGGTGGCGGAGTCGCCCTCGGCGTAGACGGTCGAGTCCTTGGCGCCGCCGGCCTTCTCCACCAGGGAGGCGTGGGTCGGGGCGTCCGGAACACCGGGCTTGCGCAGCTTCTCGAACTCCGCGCGCAGGGTCGGGAGGATCTCGCCGTAGAGGTCGAGCTGCTCCAGCACCGTCTTCAGCGGGAGCCCGGCGTGGTCGAGCAGGAAGAGCTGGCGCTGGTAGTCACCGACGTACTCACGGAAGGAGAGGGTCCGCTCGATGACCTGCTGCGGCGAGCCGACGGTCAGCGGCGTGGCCTCGCTGAAGTCCTCCAGCGAGGGGCCGTGGCCGTAGACCGGGGCGTTGTCGAAGTAGGGCCGGAACTCGTTGATCGCGTCCTGGGAGTTGGGCCGCATGAAGAACTGCCCACCCAGCCCGACGATCGCCTGGTCGGCGGTGCCGTGGCCGTAGTGCTCGAAGCGCTGGCGGTAGAGCTGCACCATCTGCTTGGTGTGCGAGGCCGGCCAGAAGATGTGGTTGTGGAAGAAGCCGTCGCCATAGTACGCAGCCTGTTCAGCGATCTCCGGCGAGCGGATCGAGCCGTGCCAGACGAACGGCGCGACGCCGTCCAGCGGCCGCGGCGTCGAGGTGTAGCCCTGCAGCGGCGTACGGAACCGGCCGGACCAGTCGACGACGTCCTCGCTCCACAGCCGGCGCAGCAGGGCGTAGTTCTCGATCGCCAGGTTGATGCCTTGGCGGATGTCCTTGCCGAACCAGGGGTAGACCGGGCCGGTGTTGCCGCGGCCCATCATCAGGTCGACGCGACCGTCGGTGAGGTGCTGGATCTTGGCGTAGTCCTCCGCGATCAGCACCGGGTCGGTGGTGGTGATCAGCGTGGTCGCCGTGCTCAGGATGATGTTCTCGGTCTGGGCGCCGATGTAGGCCAGCGTCGCGGTCGGGTTGGAGGCGATGAACGGCGGGTTGTGGTGCTCACCGGTCGCGAAGACGTCCAGGCCCACCTCCTCGGCGTGCTTGGCGATCTCGACGGTGGCCTTGATCCGCTCGTGCTCCGTCGGGGTCTTGCCGGTCGTCGGGTCCGTGGTCACGTCGCCGACGGTGAAGATGCCGAACTGCATACCCATTGTTCACTGCCCCTCTCGTGGTCCTGCCACGATAGTTGAAATCCGAACTACTCGGCAAACAGTTGCTGCATCAACGTTATTCCAGGAAACCCCTTGGCGTACGCAGCCCCTCCTGTGCCAACGTACGTCAGGTGTCCGGGGCGCTGCATGCACAGCTGAGTCTGTACGCCGCGATCGCGACCCGGTCCTTCCGGCGCTACTCCACCTACACCGCCGCGACGCTCGCCGGGATCTTCACCAACTCGGTCTTCGGGATCATCCTCAGCTTCGCCTATCTGGCGCTGTGGGAGCAGAACCCGTCCGCCGGCGGCTACGAGGCCGACCAGGCCGTCACCTTCGTCTGGATCGGGCAGGCGCTGCTGATGACCATCGCTCTGTGGAGCGGCGGGTCGACCGACGACCTCGCCGAGCGGATCCGCAACGGCGACATCGCCGTCGACCTCTATCGCCCCGTCAGCGTCCTGGGCTGGTATCTCGCCGCCGACCTCGGCCGCGGTCTCTACCACTTCGCCACCCGGGGCGTGGCGCCGACGATCATCGGCGCGCTGCTCTTCGGACTGGTCCTGCCCTCCCCCGTCGGAGCAACCGGTTTCCTGGTCAGCGTCACCCTCGCGGTCGTGGTCAGCTTCGCCGTCCGGTTCCTCTTCGCGGCCAGCGCGTTCTGGCTGCTGGACGCGACGGGACCGCGGGTGCTGCTGAGCGTCCTGGCCACCTTTCTCAGCGGACTGACCCTGCCCCTCAACCTCTTCCCCGACGGGCTGCGCCAGGTCGCGCTGGCGCTTCCGTTCGCCTCCTACATCCAGACCCCGGCCGACATCTGGCTGGGCCGCCACACCGGGCTCGACCTGCTCGCCGCGATCGGGCTGCAGGTGCTGTGGGCGGTCGTGCTGCTGGGGATGTGTGCGCTCGTGCTGCGTGCGGCGACCCGCAAGGTGGTGGTCCAGGGTGGCTGATGCGGTGCGCGCCTACTGGCTCATCGCGGCGCTGTGGGTCCGGGCATCGATGGCCTATCCGGTCTCGTTCTGGACGATGACCCTCGGCGGGGTGCTGATCACGTTCCTCGACTTCGTGTCGATCTGGCTGATGTTCAGCCACCTCGACACCTACGGCGGCTTCACCCTGCGCGAGATCGCCCTGCTCTACGGAGTCACCTCGATCTCGTTCCGGCTCGCCGACATGCTGGTCGGGAGCGTCGAGAAGATAGGCCAGAAGGTGCGCAGCGGGGACCTCGACGCGATGATGACCAAGCCCGTCCCGGTGCTGGTACAGCTGTGCGCCGACCGGTTCGAGCTGCGGCGACTGGGGCAGATCGCCCAGGGCATCGCCGTGTTCGCCTGGGCGGCGCCGATCGTGGACTGGAACCCGCAGCGGCTGCTGGTGCTCGTGGTGGCGCTCGTCTCGGGCGTGGTCATCTACTTCTGCGTGTTCGTGACCTTCTCGACGATCCAGTTCTGGACCACCGACGCCTCGGAGTTCGCCAACGCCTTCACCTACGGCGGCAACACGATCATGCAGTACCCGATGACGATCTTCCCGCGCGAGGTCGTCCGCTCGCTCACCTACCTGCTGCCGCTGGCGTTCGTGAACTGGTATCCGTGCCTGTTCCTGCTCGGCCTCACCGACCCTTTCGGGGCACCGGACTGGTTCCGCTTCGCCTCACCCCTGGCCGCCCTCGCGCTGGTCGTCGTGACCGCGCTGGTGTGGCGTCAGGGCCTTCGCCGTTACCGATCGACCGGGAGCTGATGTGTCGCTGATCGAGGTGCGGGACCTGTCCCGCGAGTTCACCATCCGCAAGCGGGCGGGCGGATTCCGGCGTACGTCGGTGGTGAAGCAGGCCGTGCACGACCTCTCCTTCGAGATCGACGCAGGTGAGATGGTCGGCTACATCGGCCCCAACGGCGCCGGGAAGTCGACGACCATCAAGATGCTCACGGGGATCCTGGTGCCGTCAGGCGGCTCGGCACGGGTGGCGGACCTGGAGCCTTCCCGCCAGCGCCGGGAGCTGGCCCGGCGGATCGGGGTCGTCTTCGGGCAGCGTACGTCGCTGTGGTGGGACCTCCCGCTGCGCGACTCCTTCGAGCTGCTGCGGCGGATCTACCGGATCCCCGACCAGACCTTCCGCCGCAACCTCGACGACCACGTCGCGCTGCTCGACCTCGGCGACCTGATGGACACCCCGGTGCGTCAGCTGAGCCTGGGGCAGCGGATGCGCGGCGACATCGCCGCCGCACTGCTCCACGACCCCGAGATCCTCTATCTCGACGAGCCGACGATCGGTCTCGACGTGATCTCCAAGGGTCGGCTGCGGGAGTTCCTGCGGTCCCTCAACCACGAGCGCGGGACGACCCTGATGCTCACCACGCACGACCTCCAGGACATCGAGGCGCTGTGCGACCGGGTCATCGTGATCGACCACGGCACCGCCGTCTTCGACGGCCCGCTGTCGTCGCTGCGCCTCAACGGCGACGCTTCTCGCACGCTCGTCGTCGACCTCGTCGACGAGGCGCCGGCGATCGCCGTCGAAGGGGCTCAGGTGGTGAAGGTCGAGGGTCCGCGCCAGTGGCTCTCCTTCCCGGCCGGCGCCTCCGCGGCTCCGCTGGTGGCGCAGGTCGCGGCTGCGTACGACGTCGCCGATCTGTCCATCCACGAGCCCGCCATCGAGGACGTCATCCGGCAGCTCTACTCCCGCTGAGTCGGCCCGTCCTGACCAAGATCTCCGTCGAGTGGGCGCGGGAAGAAGAGCCGACACGACCGGGGTTATAGTGAG
>NZ_JBHVKJ010000097.1:0-12176 GCF_042798275.1 Nocardioides sp. NPDC057767
CTCTTTTCGACGCCGCTCAGATGATCGCAGCGGCCCGGAGCGCCTCGACCTCGGCCGGCGTACGACCCAGGGCGGCCAAGATGGCCTCGCTGTGCTCCCCGACCGCAGGCACCGGGTCCATCCGCGGCTCGATCCCGGCCAGGGACGCGGGCGGCACCAGCGCCTCGGCGGGTCCCCCCGGAGTGGCCACCTCGCGCCAGCGCTTCCGCTCGGCGAGCACAGGGTGCGCCCAGAGCTCGGCCATGGTGTTCATCCGAGCGTTGGCGATGCCGGCGGCTTCCAGCCGGGCTGCGAGCTCGGCGCTGGTGAACCCGGTGACCCCTTCGGCGATGATCGGCTCCAGCTCGTCGCGGTGCGCGACCCGGTCGGGGTTGCGAGCGAAGCGCGGGTCGGCGACCAGGTCGGGCCGTTCGAGCACCTCCTCGCACAGCCGTACCCACTCGCGGTGGTTCTGCACGGCGAGCAGGACGGCCTCACCGTCACCGGCGACGAACGGGCCGTACGGCGCGATCGTGGCGTGCCGGGCGCCGGTCCGCAGCGGACTCGTACCGCCGTAGCGGGTGTAGTAGGCCGGTGAGCCCATCCACTCGGCAAGCGCCTCGAACAGCGAGACCGAGACCGGGCGGACCCGGCCGGTGGTCGCCCGGGTGAAGAGCGCGGCCAGGATTCCGGAGTACGCGAACGAGCCGGCGGCGATGTCGGCCACCGAGATCCCCGCCTTGGCGACCTCGTCCTCCGAGCCGGTGACCGACAGCAGCCCGGCCTCGGCCTGCACGAGGAGGTCGTACGCCTTCCGGTTCTGCCACGGGCCGTCGGCGCCGTAGCCGGAGATGTCGCACACGATCAGGCGCGGGTGGGACTCGGCGAGCGCGGCCGCGCCGAGGCCCATCCGGGCGCTGGCGCCGGGACCGAGGTTCTGTACCAGGACGTCGGCCTCGGTCAGCAGCTCCCACAGGATCTGCATCCCCTGGGGGGTCTTCAGGTCGAGCGTGAGCGACTCCTTGGAGCGGTTCAACCAGACGAAGTAGCTGGACTCACCGTGCACCGTGTCGTCGTAGCCGCGCGCGAAGTCGCCGGTGCCGGGCCGCTCGATCTTGATCACCCGGGCGCCCAGGTCGGCGAGCTGCCGGGTGGCGTACGGCGCCGCCACCGCCTGCTCCAGGCTGACCACGGTGATGCCGTCGAGGGGAAGGTCCGACACGGTGCTCACCGCGCCAGCGGATCGCGCGGCAGCCCGAGCAGCCGCTCCGCGATCGTGTTGCGCATGATCTCCGACGTGCCGCCGGCGATGGTCAGACAGCGCGCGAACAGGTAAGGGTCGCTCACCTCCGGCCGGTGCCCGGTGACCGCCGCGGTGCCGGCGAGCACCATGCCGAGGTTGGTGATCCGCTGAGAGTGCTCGGCCTTGAGCAGCTTGGTGATGTTGGCCTCCGGCCCCGGACGGCCGCCGGCCAGAGCCCGGCTAGCGAGGCGCATATTGAGCAGCTTCAGCGTGTACGCCTCCAGCAGCACCGCACCGACCTCGTGCTCGGCGTACGCCGGCTGGCCGGGACCCTCGTCGAGCAGCTCGAGCAGCTGGGTGGGCCCGAAGGAGATCGATCCGCTGCCGCCGCCGATGGAGACGCGCTCGTTGCCCAGGGTGGCCCGGGCCACCTTCCAGCCCTGCCCCTCCCCGCCGACGACGTCGGCGTCGGGCACGAAGACGTCATCGAAGAAGACCTCGTTGAAGAGCGCGTCGCCGGTCAGCTCGCGCAGCGGTCGGATCTCCACACCGGGGTGGCCCATGTCGATCGCCATCATCGTGACGCCGGCATGCTTGCCGGCGCTGGAGTCGGTACGCACCGTGGCCAGGCCCCACTGGCACGATGCCGCGGTGCTGGTCCAGACCTTCTGCCCGGTGACCAGCCAGCCACCCTCGACCCGCTTGCCGACGGTGCGCACCGCGGCCGCGTCCGAGCCGGCGTCGGGCTCGCTGAAGAGCTGGCACCAGTCCGAGCGTCCCCGAAGCACGTCGTCGATCCAGCGCGACTGCTGGTCCTCGGTGCCCTCCTGGGAGATGGTCAGGCTGATCCAGCCCGAGATTCCGGTGTCGGGGAGCTCGACGCCGGTGAACTCCTCCTCGATGACGAGCTGCTCGACCACGCCAGCGCCGCGTCCCCACGGCGCGCGCCAGTGCGGCACCAGGTAACCGCTGTCGACGAGGAAGTCACGACGCTCGGACTCCGGCAGGCTCTGTAGCCGGGCGACCGCCTCCCGGGCCTCGGCGCGGTAGGTCTCGGACTCCTCGGGAAGCTCGAACGAGGCGCCATGGGCGGTGCCCCCGCGGTAGCCCTCGACGACGTCGCGCAGCGGGTCGCGGCCGTCGCGCAGCAGCGCGGCGACGGTCTCGGCGCGACGCAGGTAGAGGTGGGAGTCGTGCTCCCAGGTGAACCCGATGCCGCCGTGAAGCTGGATGTTCAGCCGCGCGGTCTGCACCTGGGCACGGGCGGCGTGCGCCGCGGCGACCGCGGCTGCGAACCAGGCGTCGTCCAGGTCGGTGGAGCGGGCCGCGTCCCAGGCCGCTGCGACGGCCTGCTCGGCGTCGACCAGCATGTTGGCGAGGTGGTGCTTGACCGCCTGGAAGGTGCCGATCGGGCGGCCGAACTGCTCGCGCACCTTGGCATAGGCGGTGGCCTCCTCGACACAGGCGTTGATGCTGCCGACGGCCTCGGCGGAGGCGAGGATCCGGAATGCGGTCACCGCACGGCGGGCTGCGCCGATCAGAACCCGTTCGCGCGGCACCGCGACCGACCCGGCGGTCACCGTGCCGATGCCGCGCGTGCTGTCCAAGGCGTCGTCGGGACTGACCTCCAGGCCCGGCGCGGACACGTCGAGCACGACGACGTCGTCACCGACGACGAGCGCCACCAGGTCCGCAGTGGGTGCGCCGAGTACGGCGCGACTCTCGCCCGTCAGGGTGCCGTCGGCGCTCAGGCTGAGCCCGGTGGCGAGACCGACGGCCCCGACCTGGCTACCGTCGGCGAGGCCGGGCAGGAGGTCGGTGCGTACGTCCTCCTCGGCCGAGGCCGCGATGATCGCCGAGCACACGACGGTCGGCAGGAACGGACCGGGTGCCAGCTCGTGACCGAAGCACTCCAGGACGACGGCCAGCTCGGCCAGGCCATAGCCGGACCCGCCATGGGCCTCGTCGAGATGCAGGCCGAGCCACCCCAGGTCCGCGACCGCCTTCCAAGACTCGGGCAGAGCTGCCGGCGACTCGAGCGTGGCCCGCGCGGCGGCGCGTGCCTCGGAGCGCTGCAGGTAGGAGCTCGCCACCTCGGCGAGCGCTTCGTGATCCTCAGTGATCGCCAAAGCCATGGCACTCACCTTTCATCGATGGGGCGACGGGAGGCCGCCGCAGTGGTTGGGGTCGGGCAACGGTTCAGGTGGTCGACGGGCGGCGGGCGAGGACGCGGCGCGCCTGGCGGGCGACGGCCTCGTCGATCATGCGGCCCTCGGCGTCGAGTGCGACCCCGGAACCGGCGTCCTCGAGTCGGCGCAGGATGTCGGCCGCCTCGCGGGCCTGCTCGGCGCTGGGGCTGAAGACCTGCTCGACGAGCGGAATCTGGTCGGGGTGGATACAGGCTCGGCCGAAGAACCCGAGGCGGCGCAGGGCGCGCGTCGAGGCGGTGAACCCGGCGAGGTCCCGGAAGTTGGCCGATACCGGCGCCACCGGGCTGGTGATCCCGGCAGCGCTGCAGGCGACGACGACCTGGCTGCGTGCGAAGAGCAGTTCGGTCTCGTCCGGACCGGGCTCGAGGCCGAGATCCGCGGCGAGGTCGATCTCGCCCAGATGCAGGGTCGTCACACGCGGCCCGTGAGCGATGTCGACGGCGTTGGCCAGCCCGAGCCCGGACTCGATCAGCGGCGCGACGGCGGTGCGGCCGCGGGCCAGGCCACGCTCGGCCTCCGCGGCCGTCAGCAGCTCGTCGAGCCGGTCCAGCTCCTCGCGGGAGCAGGTCTTGGCCGGGATCACGCCGCTGAGGCCGGCACCGACAACGGCCTCGAGGTCGGCTTCGAGACGCTCGTCGGCATTGAGGCGTACCCAGGCCAGCGGCGCGGCCGGTCCCGACGGTCGCGGGCGTGAGAGATGCTCTGCGACGTACTGTCGGGCGGCGGCCTTGTCACGCGGCGCCACCGCGTCCTCGAGATCGAAGATCACCGCACCGGAGCCCACCGCCTGCTCGGCCTTGTGGAACCGCTCGGGCTTGCTCCCCGGCACGTAGAGATGGCTGGTCGCACTCACGGCTCCCCCTCGAGGTCGGTTGGCACAGGCTCGGCTCCTCAGCTAGGCGCTACGGTTGTGACGCCGATAACAGCGTATATGACCATCGCTGTCAGATTCTACTCCTAAGCTGGGGTGGATCTTCGCGCGATTCCACCACTGCAGACATAGACAGAGCGTCAGACGTGCGATTACAGTCGAGCCAGTTCAATGCCACACGCGTAAGCAATAGCAGTCATGGAGGACGTCCGATGCTGAAGACCGGTGCACGCCTGCGAAGCCAGGTCTGCGATACCCAGATGATCGTCGTACGGGCCGACGCCACCGACGGCACGCTCACCTGCGGGGGATCCCCGGTGATCGAGCTCACCTCGACACCCGATCCCGGCCTGACGCTGGCGGCCGACGCCGCCGACGGCACCGCGATCGGCAAGAGGTACGTCGACGGGGCCGGCACGATCGAGGTGCTGGTGACCAAGCCCGGCACGGGCTCGCTCGCCCTCGACGGCGAGGCCCTGACGATCAAGAGCGCCAAGCCGCTCCCCTCCAGCGACTGATCCGGAGGGACTCGACGATGACGACGACCACACCCGAGACCACGTCGCCCGCGGCCCTGACCGAGGTGCGCGACGGCATCATGATCATCACTCTCAACCGGCCGGAGGCACGCAACGCCGTCAACGAGGAGATGTGCCTCGTGGTCGGCGACGCCCTGACGCAGGCCGAGCACGACCCGGCCGTCCGGGTCGTTGTGCTCACCGGAGCGGGCGACAAGGCGTTCTGCGCCGGGGCCGACCTCAAGGCGCTCAGCCGCGGCGAGCGGATCATCCCCGAGGGCCGCGAGGCCTGGGGTCTGGCCGGCTATGTCGGCCACGCGATCAGCAAGCCGACGATCGCAGCCGTCAACGGTCCCGCCCTCGGCGGCGGCACCGAGCTGGTGCTGGCCAGCGACCTCACCGTCTCGGCCGAGACCGCCTCCTTCGGCCTGCCGGAGGTCAAGCGCGGCCTGATCGCCGGCGCCGGCGGCGCCTTCCGGCTCATCGAGAAGCTGCCGCAGGCCGTCGCGATGGAGCTGCTGCTGACCGGCGACCCGATCAGCGCCCAGCAGGCCCTCGATCTCCATCTGATCAACCGGGTCGTCCCCGCCGACCAGGTCCTCGCCGCCGCGCTGGAGCTGGCCACGACCATCGCCGGCAACGCTCCGCTGGCAGTGCAGGCGCATAAGCAGATCGCCCTGCGGCAGACGCCTGAGGGCGAGCGGCCCGGCGAACAGGCGGGCTGGGAGGCCACCAGCCGGCTGCTGCCGATGATCGCCTTCTCCGAGGACGCCAAAGAGGGCCCACGCGCCTTCGCCGAGAAGCGCCCGCCGGTGTGGCAGGGCCGCTGAGATCCCCCACTGCGGGGTGAGCCTGACCGGATGGTCGGCTCACCCCGCGTGTCTTTCCCGTCAGAGCCCGCCGCGTGCCACAAGCTGGCTGGCGATCACGTTGCGCTGGATCTCGTTGGTGCCCTCCCCCACGATCATGAGCGGCGCGTCGCGGAAGTAGCGCTCGACGTCGTACTCGGTCGAGTAGCCGTAGCCGCCGTGGATCCTGACCGCGGTGAGGGCGATCTCCATCGCCACCTCCGAGGCGAACAGCTTCGCCATTCCGGCCTCCATGTCGCAGCGCTCCCCCGCGTCCGCGCGCTCCGCGGCGTATCGGGTGAGCTGGCGGGCAGCGGTCAGCTTGGTCGCCATGTCGGCGAGGTAGTTGCCGATCGACTGGTGCTGGTGGATCGGCTTGCCGAAAGTCTGGCGCTGCTGGGCGTAGGCCAAGGAGTCCTCGAGGGCCGCCGCAGCGACGCCGAGTGCACGGGAGGCGACCTGGATACGACCGGTCTCCAGGCCCTTCATCATCTGGCCGAAGCCCTTGCCCTCGGTCCCGCCGAGCACGGCGGTGGCCGGGATCCGGTAGCCGTCGAAGGAGAGCTCGCACGACTCCACGCCCTTGTAGCCGAGCTTGGGGAGATCGCGCGAGACGACCAACCCGGGCCCGTGCTCGACCAGGACGATCGAGATGCCCCGGTGACGCGGTGTCGCCTGCGGGTCGGTCTTGCACAGCAGCGCGATCAGCCCGGAACGGCGCGCGTTGCTGATCCAGGTCTTGGCGCCGCTGATCACCAGGTCGTCACCGTCGCGACGGGCGGTCGTCGTCATCGCCTGGAGGTCGGATCCCCCGCCCGGCTCGGTCAGCGCCATCGTGGCGCGCATCTCGCCGGTCGCCATCGGCGGGAGGTAGCGCTGCTTCTGCTCCTCGGTGCCGAACAGGCCGATCAGCTTGGCGACGACAGTGTGCCCGCCCATCGCGCCGGCCAGGCTCATCCAGCCCCGGGCGAGCTCCTCGGTGACCTGGACGTAGCACGGTGTCGACACCGGACCGCCGCCGTACTCCTCGCCGATCGCCAGCCCGAAGATCCCGATCTGCTTCATCTGATCGATCCACTTCTCTGGATACTCGTTGGCATGCTCGACCTCGCGAACCGTCGGCTTCACCTCACGGTTGACGAAGTCGCGCACTGTCTGCACCAGATAGGACTCTTCCGGACTGAGATTGCTCATGGCTCGATCGTGAATGATCTGACACTTGTGGTCAAGCCTTTCTGGCGCAACGATGGGTATATCCAAGAGAGATGTGACATTCATGTCACCAGAAACCGGGCCTGGCGACGACGCCGGCCGCGTGAAAGGCACCTGATGTCGAGATCCGTGGGCGGACCCTACTTCGACGAGCTCACCGTGGGCATGACCTTCGAGACCGCGCCGGCGGTGACACTGACCGACGGGCTCGCCGCCGGCCACCGGGCGATCCTCGGTGACAGGCTGCGCCTTCCCCTGGACCACGAGCTCTCCCGTGCGGTCACCGGATCCACCAGCCCGGTCGCCAGCCCGAGCCTGGTCTGGGACCTCGCGATCGGGCAGTCGACACTGGCCACGCACCACGTCAAGGCGAACCTCTTCTACCGCGGTCTGCGGTTCCACCGCTTCCCCCACCTCGGCGACACCCTGGCAACCCGGACCGAGGTGGTCGGCCTGCGCGAGAACACGCCGAAGCCAGACCGGGCGCCGACCGGGCTCGCCGCGCTGCGCATGACGACGACCGATCAGCGCGGCGCGACAGTGCTCGACTTCCACCGCTGCGCCATGCTGCCCCTGAGCCCCGCCCCCGCCGCGGGCAGGCGCATCCACGACCAGGACCTCGCCGATATCGGGGTCGCCGACGGGACCGATGCATGGCTCGCCCCCGACGGCTGGGACCTGGCGGAGTTCCGCGCACGCGTCCCCAGCCCCCGCACCGCCGGCGAGCTCGTCGGAGAGTCGTTCACCACATCGGGCGACGTCGTCTCCTCGGCACCCGAGCTGGCCCGGCTGACCCTGAACATCGCCGCCGTCCACCACGACGAGCGGGTCGGCGGGTCACGGCTTGTGTACGGCGGGCACACCATCGGACTCGCCCTCGCGCAGCTCACCCGGGCGCTGCCAAACCTGGTCACAGTGCTCGGCTGGAAGTCCTGCGACCACACCGGCCCGGTCCACGAGGGCGACACCGTGACCAGCCGGATCGAGGTGCTCTCCTCGACGGCACTCACGCAGGGCACAGCCGTTGGACTGCGCTCGGTCGTCACGGCACACGCGCCCGGCGGCGATGCCCGCGAGGTGCTCGACTGGCGCTACACGGCCCTCGTCGCCTGACCACGCAGGGGCACGCCCGCTCGCGCTTACCTGACAGGCGCGTCTACCTCACGTCCATCGCCTCCACGAGCTACGCACCTCGGTCGCGGCAGGAGCGCACGGGCGTCGACCTGCCAGAAATGGAAAAGTTCGGGGCCGTGGCCCAGCACCTCTTGCGATGTGACATACGTCATGCCAAGATCACTCCAGACCCTGATCTGACATGTATGTTCAGTTTCATTCGTGGGTCGAGTCCTCCCTAGGAGATTCCAATGCACGTTTCCAGATCCGGCCTCCGCCGATCCTTGGCCCTCACGCTCCCGGTCGCCCTCGCACTGACGATCACCGCGTGCGGGTCGAGCGACAGCACCGGCGAAGCGAGCTCGGCAGCCTTCGACACAGCAGCCCTCGGGACCCCCAACAAGGCGACCGGCTCCCCCGTCACCATCGGCGTCATCAGCGAAGGCAAGGGCCAGGCCGTCGACCAGAGCGACGAGTTCCGCGGCGCCCAGGCAGCCGCGGCGTACGCCAATGAGTATCTCGGCGGGATCGGCGGTCACAAGGTCGAGGTCAAGGTGTGCGAGGTGCGTCAGGACCCCGCGATGGCCACCGACTGCGCCAACCAGATGGTGACCGCGGGCGTCTCCGCCGTCGTCGAGGGCACCTTGGCGGAGGTCGACCAGACGATCGAGGTCCTCACCCCTGCCGGGATCCCGATCATCGCCGCGAGCGGAAGCACCAAGGCAGCGCTGACCACGCCGGGCTACTTCTCGTTGTTCAACAGCCTCTCCTACTTCGGCGTCCCGGCCGCCGACGGCAAGGAGCAAGGCGTCTCCAAGGCCGTCATGGTCGTCGTCGGCGTCCCCGGCGCCGAGGGTCCGGCCCGCGACGTCGGCACGCTTCTCTACAAGAACGCCGGCATCGACCTCGAGGTCTCCGCGATCCCGCCCGGCACCGCGGACATGACGCCGCAGATCACCGCGGCCAGCGCCGACGAGCCGGGCCTCTACCACGTCTTCGGCAACGAGAGCTTCTGCACGCCGGCGATTCAGGCCATCAAGGCCGTCGACCCCGACGCCGCCATCACGGCGATCGCCCAGTGCCTCTCGGCCGCGGGCGCCAAGTCCATCCCCGGCGGCTACGAGGGCGTCCACGTGGTGACCACCTCGGACCTCGACCCGGAAGCCGAGGACACCAAGCTCTTCCAGGCAGTCGTCGGCAAGTACGGCGACGGCGCGAAGGAGTCGGTCATCACCGGCTCGGGCTACTCGCCGATGCTGGGAATGATCAATGCGCTCAACGCCGCCAAGATCACCGACGTGAGCGCCAAGGGCGTCACCGCCGCCATGAAGTCGGCGCCCGCGACGAACTACCCGCTGGGTGCCGGCGCGACCTTCACCTGCGACGGCAAGCAGATGCCGATCTCGCCGAACGTGTGCAGCTCCGACGGCATCATCGCCTCAGCGACGGCTGACGGGAAGCTCGAGGACTACCAGCTGGTCCCCTCCGACCCGGAGCTCTACAGCCCCGCGAGCTGACCCCGCCGACCGCCCGTCGCCCGTCGCCCGCACTCCACCGGGCGGCGGGCGGTCCGCATTCCACCCGGGAGTAGATCTATAGTGACTCTACTGTCAGATTTCCTGTAGAGTAGGTCACATCTACCCCGTCCAACGCACTGTATGACTTGGCGCGAACGTCAGAAGGAGTACGACCAATGCCTAGAAGACCGGCCAGCGACACGATGGTCGTCTGCGCTTCCCACAGCCCGGGGATGCTCCGTGACGCCACCGAGGAGCACGGTGCGCACTTCCGGGCCGGCATCGACGAGGCCCGGCGCCGGGTGACGGCCTTCGAGCCCGATCTCGTTGTCTTCTTCGGCAGCGACCACCGGCGCGCGTTCGTGGACAGCGTCCCGGCGGTCGCATTGATGCTGGCCGCCGACGGCCTCGGCGACCTCGGCTCGCCGACGGGCTCCTACGACGTGCCGGCCGAGATCGCCGAGCCGCTCGCCGCCTCGCTGCTCGCCCAGGGCTTCGACGTCACCGTCGTGCGCAAGGTCGCCCTCGACCACGGGTTCGGGCAGACGTACGGCCATCTGATCGGCGACCTGCCGACGGTGCCGGTCATCCCCATCTACCTCAACTGCGCCACTCCCCCGCTGGCCTCGCCCGGTCGCGCCTACGCGCTGGGCCGGCAGGTGGGCGAAGAGCTCTCCGGTCTCGGCAAGCGCGTGCTGTACGTCGGCTCCGGGGGTCTCTCGCACTCACCGCCCAGCCTGGAGGCGGCCGCGGCCGGACTCTCCGACGAGGAGCGCCTCGCGGTCAACGAGGCCGGTCGCGCCGCGGCCCGGGAGAAGATCGTGCCCGACTGGGACCAGGCGTTCCTCGCCCGCATCGCGGAGGACCCCGAGAGCCTGGCGACATTCACCGACGCCGACATCATCCCCGCCGGCGTCGGCGCGCATGAGGTACGTACCTGGATCGCCGCCGTCGCCGCCGGGGCGACACCCATGGAGACCGTCGCCTACGAGCCGGTCCCCGAGTGGATCACCGGGATGGGGGTCGCCACGACCCCGACCGGCGCCACCTCCGCTCCCCTTCCCTCCCCGTCCCAGATCGAACAGGTTCAGCCATGACGCACGTGATCACCGGAAGCTGCTGCAACGACGCGGCCTGCGTACCCGTCTGCCCCGTCAACTGCATCCACCCGGCCCCGGGCGAGCCCGACTTCGGCACCGCCGAGATGCTCTACATCGACGACGCCAGCTGCATCGACTGCGGTGCCTGCGTCGACGTCTGTCCGGTCAGCGCGATCACCGCCGACTACGACCTGGACCCGATCGACGAGCCCTTCCTCGCCCTGAACTCCGCCTGGTTCGCGGCTCCCGAGCGGTCCTCGTACGCCCCTCCCCCGCGCGAGCCCGTCCTCACCGCCACGCGTCCCGGGCCGCTCAAGGTGGCCGTTGTCGGCACGGGTCCGACCGGCGGCTACGTCACCGAGTCTCTCCTGGGCGTCCGCGGGGTCAAGGCCGAGGTGACCGTCATCGACAGGCTTCTCACCCCGGGTGGCCTGGTGAGGTACGGCGTCGCCCCTGACCATCTGGCCACCAAGGACGCCGGGACCTCGATCGAGAAGGTGCTCAAAGCACCCGGGGTGTCAGTGCGGCTCGGCGTCGACGTCGGCGTCGACGTGACCCTGGAGGAGCTTGCCGCGAGCCACCACGCCGTCGTGGTCGCGACCGGTGCCTCCGAGGGCCGCAAGCTCGCCATTCCCGGCGAGGACCTGCCGGGTTCCCACTCCGCGGTCGACTTCGTCGGCTGGTACAACGGCCATCCGGCCCAGGCCGGGTTGGAGTTCGACCTCACCTCCGAGCGAGCCGTCGTCATCGGCAACGGCAACGTCGCCCTCGACGTCGCCCGGATCCTGCTCGCCACCCCGGACGTGTTGCGCAGGAGCGACATCGCCGCCCACGCGCTCGAGGCTCTGGCTGAGAGCAAGATCCGCGAGGTCGTCCTGGTCGGTCGGCGCGGCCCCGAGCACGCCGCATTCACCGCGGGCGAGCTGATCGGCCTGACCCAGGTGGCCGGCCTCGGCCTGTCCGTACGTCCCGAGGACCTCGACGTCGCCAGCGAGGACCCGATCGTCGCGCACAAGCTCGACCTCCTGCGTGGCCTCACCGGAGACGACGCCGAGCACCGGCTCGAGTTCCGTTTCGGTCTACGCCCCACCGACCTGCTCGGCGAGACCTCCGTACGTGCGGTCCGCTTCGACGACGGCGACGAGCTGGAGGCCGGCCTGGTGCTCAGCGCCATCGGCTACCGCGGCCGACCGGTGCCCGGTCTACCGTTCGACGAGGCGCTCGGCCGCGTACCCAACGAGGACGGGCGCGTCGCTCCCGGTCTGTACGTCTCCGGCTGGATCAAGCGCGGTCCGTCCGGCGGGATCGGCGCCAACAAGTGGTGCGCGAAGGAGACCGTCGGTGCCCTGGTGGCCGACTTCGAGGCCGGTCTCCTGCCCGACCCGACCGGCGAGATCCCCTCCGTCGGCGTCGGCATGGACGCCTGGGCCAAGATCGACGGCCGTGAGAAGCAGCTCGGCCGCGAGTCCGGACGGCCACGGATCAAGCTCGTCGACCCCGATGAGCAGCGCACCCTGCTGAGCAGCTGACAAACCGCCGAGTCGGCTCGTCCTGTCCGTCAGGAC
>NZ_JBHVKJ010000098.1:0-11673 GCF_042798275.1 Nocardioides sp. NPDC057767
CCATGGGGTGGTGGGGGGGCCCGTTTTTTTCGGGGGGGCCCCCCAACCCCCTGTGCCGCCCCCCACAACTCACTTTTCGGCTTCCGAAACTCCGGATTCGGCCGCAAGAACTACCGATTCGGCGGGCGATCTCACCAGGGGACGTCGAAGTCGGCCTCGTCGGAGACCCGAGCCGCCTGGCCGGCGTACTCGACCACGTCGCCGACGCGGAGCTGGCGACCCCGGCGGAGCTCTGTCTCGCCGTTGACCTTCACCTCGCCGGCGGTGATCGCCGGGCGCGCCTCGGAGCCGGTCTCGACCAGGTTGGCCAGCTTCAGGAACTGACCGAGGCGGATGACCTCGTCGTTGATGGGTACGTCGAAGGGCTCGCTCACGCCCTCATCCTCCCCCGCCCACCGAAGCGTCACAAATATCGGCCGAGGCGTCAGCTGCGTCGGCCGACGTACGTGACGCCTCGGCCGACCTGAGTGACGTCTCGGCCGACGTACATGACGCCTCGGCCGACCTGAGTGACGTCTCGGCCGACGTACATGACGCCTCGGCGGGTCAGGACACCAGGACGGCGATGGTGTGGATGATGACGCCGACGAGGCCACCGACCAGGGTGCCGTTGATGCGGATGAACTGCAGGTCGCGGCCGACGAAGAGCTCGATGCGGCGGGCGGCCTGCTTACCGTCCCAGCGCTGGATGGTGTGGGTGATGACGGTGGTCGCCTCGCGGCCGTAGCGCTTGACGACGTAGACGGCGACGTCGGAGGCGAGCGCGTCGTAGCGGCGCTGGAGGGTCTCGTCGAGGACGACCTTCTGGGCGTAGCGGACGACCTCGTCCAGGGCGCGACGGCGGACGACGCCCTCGGGGTCGCGCAGGGAGTTGGTCAGCGCACGGCGCAGCGCGTCCCAGATGGAGATGGCGGTGTTGATGACACCGGGGTGGTCGAGCACGCGCTCCTTGAGCCGCTCGGCGCGCTCCATGGTGGCCTCGTCGTGCTGGAGGTTGTCGGCGAGATCGGCGAGCATCGTGTCGATCGCCTTGCGGGCGCGGTGCTCGGGGTCGTCGCGGATGTCGGCGATCCAGCGGACCAGCTCGACATGGATACGGGCGGTCACCGGCTCACGCAGCACCTGCGGCGTCCACCACGGCGCCCGCTCACCGAGCACCTCGGTGACGATCTCCTCGTTCTCCTCGAGCCAGCCGTGCAGCTCGACCAGCGCCAGGTCGACCAGGCCGTGGTGGACGCCGTCGTCCAGCGCCGCCTGCAACGTGCCGCCGAGGAGGGGCGCGATCTGCTCCTCCCGCAGACGAGGCACGAACCCGTCCTGGATGATCTCGACGATGTGCCGGTTGTTGATCCGGGACAGGCCGTCGGCGACCACGGTGGAGACCTCGTCGACGACCCGCTTGGCGTTGGGCTCCTCGGAGAGCCACAGCGCGAGCCGCAACGACGGCATCGCGACACCGAGCCGCTCGCGGATGGTCTCCTCCTGAAGGAAGTTGTCCTGGACGAACTCCTCCAGGCTGGCGCCGAGCTCGTCCTTCCGCTTCGGGATCAGTGCGGTGTGGGGCACCGGCAGCCCGAGCGGGTGGCGGAACAGCGCGGTGACCGCGAACCAGTCGGCCATCGCGCCGACCATCGACGCCTCGGCGCCGGCGTTCACGAACCCCCAGAACCCGTCCATACCCAGGGTCAGCAGGTAGACGATGGCGGCCACGACCAGGAGCCCGGTGGCGACGATGCGCATGCGGCGCAGTGCCTGGCGGCGTACGACATCGGCCTCGGTCTCGACCATCAGGCCGCCGATGCCGGCGCCCCCAGGAGAACTCATGGGCTCCATTGTGCCGGGTCGCCCCACGCATCGCCCCTGCAACACCAGGCGGCAACACCAGAACCGAGTTTCTATAGGTTACTCACGGGTCAGCCCACAGGTGGGTTACAAAGCGCCTAAGGGCGTCACCGATCCCTTCCCCTGGTCGTTGGTGTGGGCGAGAGTGCCTCTGGGGAGGCACACGTCCCACCGAGGAGATACATGTCGTCGCACAACGCGGACGGTGTGGGGTCGCATCTGTTCGACTCGTCGAGGAGCGCTATGTCGTTGACCACCGCCGCCAAGGTGGAGGTTCTCAGCGTCCTCGTCCGCGCCGGCCGGGAGGCCCGCGCCCCACTCACCCCGCACGACTGCAACACTGTGGTCGAGACCAGCGCCCATCTCGCCGAGATCGCGCCCACCCTTCCCGAGGGCACGCCCGGCGAGCGTGCCCGGGCGACCCGCTCGGCGATGGAGCTGTTCCTCTCCGTCGACTGCCCACAGCTCGCGCCGGAGCTCCGCGAGGAGCTCGCCCGGGCCGTCGAGCACGTGGTCGTACGTCATCCGGCGACCGCCGCCTAGAGCAACAGACTTTCAAGCACCGCCTCCCTCCGAGCAAAAATGCCGTCGTGGCCCCACGGGCCGCGGCGGCATGCTTCTATTGAGGGGGAGGTAGTTGCATGACCATCGTCAGAGCCGCAATCAGCCAGACCACCTGGACCGGGGACAAGGCCTCCATGCTGGACAAGCACGAGGGCTTCGCGCGTGACGCCGCCGCGCAGGGCGCCCAGGTGATGTGCTTCCAGGAGCTCTTCTACGGGCCCTACTTCGGGATCACCCAGGACAAGAAGTACTACCGCTACGCCGAGCCGGCCGACGGCTCCGTGGTGCAGCGCTTCGCGAGCCTGGCCAAGGAGCTGGGCATGGTGATGGTGCTGCCGATCTACGAAGAGGCGGAGGTCGGGATCTACTACAACACCGCCGTGCTCGTCGACGCCGACGGCACCATCCTCGGCAAGTACCGGAAGAACCATCTGCCGCACGTGGAGAAGTTCTGGGAGAAGTTCTACTTCCGCCCCGGCAACCTGGGCTACCCGGTCTTCGAGTCAGCGGTCGGCAAGGTGGGGATGTACATCTGCTACGACCGCCATTTCCCCGAGGGCTGGCGCGAGCTCGGGCTCAACGGGGCCCACATGGTCTTCAACCCGAACGCCACCAAGCCCGGGCTCTCCAACCGGCTGTGGGAGATCGAGCAGCCAGCCGCCGCCGTCGCCAACGGCTACTTCGTGCTCGCGCCCAACCGGGTCGGCCTCGAGGACAACGAGTACGGCGAAGAGGCGGTCAACTTCTACGGGATGTCGCAGGTCGTCGACCCCCGCGGCAACTACGTGGGCGAGCTCGGCTCGGGCGAGAAGGAGGAGCTGCTCGTACGCGACCTGGACATGAACATGGTCCAGGAGATGCGCGACGACTGGCAGTTCTACCGCGACCGGCGGCCGGATTCGTACACCGCCATCCCCCGACCCTGAGGAGGCCCGCATGACCACCACGCTCATCACGGGCGGCACGGTCGTCTCCGCGACCGGGCGCACCCAGGCCGACGTGCTCGTCGACGGCGAGAGGATCGTCGCACTCATCGCGCCTGGCGCCAGCCCGTTCGGGACCATCACCGCCGACGTGACCATCGACGCAACCGGGAAGTACGTCATCCCCGGCGGCGTCGACGCCCACACCCACATGCAGCTGCCGTTCGGCGGCACCAACGCCTCCGACACCTTCGAGACCGGCACCCGGGCCGCGGCCTGGGGCGGCACCACGACGATCATCGACTTCGCGGTGCAGCGCTACGGCGAACGCGTACAGGACGGCTTGGCGCACTGGCACGAGCTGGCGGCCGGCAACTGCGCGATCGACTACGGCTTCCACCAGATCATCGGCGGGGTCGACGACGACGCACTCAAGGCGATGGACACCCTCGTGGACGAGGGGATCACCTCCTACAAGCTGTTCATGGCCTACCCGGGCGTCTTCTACTCCGACGACGCCCAGGTGCTGCGGGCGATGCAGAAGGCGACCGACCACGGTCTGCTGACCATGATGCACGCCGAGAACGGCCCCGCGATCGACGTGCTCGCCGCGCAGCTGGCCGAGTCGGGGAAGACGAGCCCCTACTACCACGGCATCGCGCGGGCCTGGCAGATGGAGGAGGAGGCCACCCACCGCGCGATCATGCTCGCCGACGTGACCGGTACTCCCCTCTACGTGGTGCATGTCAGCGCCAAGCAGGCCGTCGAGCAGTTGGCGGCCGCCCGCGACCACGGCAAGAACGTGTTCGGCGAGACCTGTCCGCAGTATCTCTACCTCTCCCTCGAGGAGCAGCTCGGCGCGTCCTCGGAGGAGTGGGGCGAATTCGAGGGTGCCAAGTGGGTCTGCTCGACACCGCTGCGGTCGCGCGCGGAGGGCCACCAGGACGCGATGTGGCAGGCGCTGCGCACCAACGACCTGCAGATGGTCTCCACCGACCACTGCCCCTTCTGCATGAAGGAGCAGAAGGAGCTCGGCAAGGACGACTTCCGGGCCATCCCCAACGGGATCGGCTCGATCGAGCACCGCGTCGACCTGCTCTACCAGGGTGTGGTGACCGGGCAGATCACCCTCGAACGGTGGGTCGAGCTGATCGCGACCACCCCGGCACGGATGTTCGGCCTCTACGGTCGCAAGGGCGTGATCGCGCCGGGCGCCGACGCCGACATCGTCGTCTACGACCCGGCCGGTCACACCTCCATCGGCGTCGGGGAGGGCAGGACGCACCACATGAACATGGACCACTCCGCCTGGGAGGGCTACGAGATCGACGGCCACGTCGACGTGGTGCTCTCGCGAGGCTCCGTCGTCGTCGCCGCCGACGAGTTCAAGGGCACCAAGGGCCACGGCCGTTACCTCAAGCGCGACCTCTCCCAATACCTGGTGTGACGTCATGGACTTCGGTGTCGTCCTCCAGACCAACCCGCCCGCCTGGCGGGTCGTCTCGCTGGCGAAGCAGGCCGAGGCGTACGGCTTCGACTACGCGTGGACGTTCGACAGCCACCTGCTGTGGATGGAGCCGTACGTCGTCTACAGCCAGATCCTCGCCGAGACCCGCACGATCAAGGTCGGTCCGTTCGTGACCAACCCGGCGACCCGCGACTGGACGGTGACCGCGTCGGTCTTCGCGACCCTCAACGAGATGTACGGCAACCGCACCGTGTGCGGCATGGGTCGCGGCGACTCGGCGGTGCGGGTGCTCAACGGGAAGCCGTCGACGATCCGGGAGATGCGCGAGGCCACCCGGGTGATCCGTGAGCTGGCCAACCGGCGGCCGGTCGAGGTCAACGGCACCACGCTGCAGTTCCCGTGGGCCAAGCGCTCCGAGCTGGAGGTGTGGATCGCCGCCTACGGCCCGCTCGCGCTGAAGGCGGCCGGCGAGGTCGGCGACGGGTTCATCCTGCAGCTCGCCGACCCCGACATCACCGAGTGGATGATCGCAGCGGTCAAGAAGGCTGCCACCGACGCCGGCCGCGACCCGGAGTCGCTGACGTTCTGCGTGGCTGCCCCTGCGTACGTCACCGACGGGTCGGCCGAGGCACTCGACCATGCCCGCGAACAGTGCCGGTGGTTCGGCGGGATGGTGGGCAACCACGTCGCCGACATCGTGGCCAAGTACGGGGCTTCGACAGGCTCGACCACCGTGGTCCCGCAGGCGCTCACCGACTACATCGAGGGCCGCGAGGGCTACGACTACAACGAGCACGGGCGGGCCGAGAACACCCACACCCGGTTCGTGCCCGACGAGATCGTCGACCGGTTCTGCCTCCTCGGCCCGGTGGAGGAGCAGGTCGCCAAGCTCGAGCAGCTCAAGAGCCTCGGCGTCGACCAGTTCGCCGTCTACCTGCAGCACGACGCGATGGACCAGACACTCGCCGCGTACGGCGATCTGGTGATCCCGCGAGTGAATCGACCGGTAACCGCAAAGGCATGAGCACGCGATTTCGTTGACTGGGGCATGAGAATGTAACGAAAACGTAGCCCTCGGCCTGATATACCGTCGTAATCAGTATCCCGGATCGGCGGCGACCCCGTCGCTCCCGGCGTAGAGTGAGCAGCCAGATCCATGTCCATCCACGCACCCCAGGGGACAGCCTTGACCAGTGCCAGCGACGCCCGCGCGTACGACCTCGACCGATCCCACGTCTTCCACTCCTGGTCCGCCCAGGGGTCGCTGACGCCGCTCGTCATCGCCGGCGGGCAGGGCTCGCGGGTGTGGGACGACTCGGGGCACACCTACCTGGACTTCTCCTCCCAGCTGGTCAACACCAACATCGGCCACCAGCACCCCCGAGTGGTGGAGGCGATCAAGAAGCAGGCCGAGACGCTGACCACGATCGCACCCTCGACAGCCAACCTGACTCGCGGCGAGGCCGCCGAGCGGATCACCGACATCGCGCCGGTGGGCTTCAACAAGGTCTTCTTCACCAACGCGGGTGCCGACGCGGTCGAGAACGCGATCCGGATGGCCCGGATCCACACCGGCCGCGACAAGGTGCTCTCGACCTACCGCTCCTACCACGGCAACACCGGCGCCGCGATCGTCGCGACGGGTGACTGGCGGCGGATCCCGAACGAGTACGCCCGGGGCCACGTCCACTTCTTCGGCCCCTACCTCTACCGCTCGGAGTTCTGGGCGACCACTCCGGAGCAGGAGGCCGAGCGCGCACTGCACCACCTGCGCCGGGTCATCGAGGCCGAGGGTCCGGCGTCGATCGCGGCGATCCTCCTCGAGACCATTCCCGGCACCGCCGGGATCATGATCCCGCCGCCGGGCTACCTCCCCGGCGTCCGGGCGCTGGCCGACGAGTTCGGGATCATGCTCATCCTCGACGAGGTCATGGCCGGCTTCGGCCGCACCGGCGAGTGGCTCGCCCTGGACGCCTACGACGTCGTCCCCGACCTGATCACCTTCGCCAAGGGGGTCAACTCTGGCTACGTACCGGCCGGCGGGGTGATCATCTCCGACCCGGTCGCGGCGACCTTCGACGACCAGGTCTTCCCCGGTGGCCTCACCTACTCCGGCCACCCGCTCGCGATGGCGTCGATCGTGGCGACCATCGAGGCGATGAACGAGGAGGGCATCGTCGACAACGCCGCGACCATCGGCACCGACCACATCGCCCCCGGGCTGGCCGCACTGGCCGAGAAGCACGACGTGATCGGCGAGGTGCGCGGCACCGGGGTCTTCTGGGCACTCGAGCTCGTCGCCGACCGCGAGACGCGGGAGCCGCTCCCGGCGGCGACGATGGGCCGGATCAAGTCCGACCTCATCGCCCGCAACCTGATCCCCTTCACCATGGAGAACCGCATCCACGTGGTGCCTCCGTGCGTCGTCACCGCCGACGAGGTCGCCGAGGCGATCTCGATCTACGACGACGTTCTCGGCTCGCTGTAACACTCAAAGGACGCATGACATGACCGATCTCCCCATCCTCGACCACTGGATCGGCGGGGCCACCAACCCCGGCACCGGCACCCGCCTCGGCGACGTCTACAACCCCGCGCTGGGCACCGTCCAGAAACACGTACGCTTCGCCTCGGCCGCCGACGTCGACACCGCCGTCACGGCGGCGAAGAAGGCCTACGACGAGTGGAGCGAGACCTCGCTGACGCGGCGTACGGCCGTGCTCTTCAGGTTCCGCGAGCTCCTCAACGCCCGCAAGGGCGAGCTCGCCGAGATCCTGACCGCCGAGCACGGCAAGGTGCTCTCCGACGCCGCAGGCGAGATCGCCCGCGGGCTCGAGGTCGTCGAGTTCGCCTGCGGCCTCTCCCACCTGCTCAAGGGCACCGTCTCCGAGCAGGTCTCGAACGGCGTCGACGTGACCACGCTCAAGCAGCCGCTCGGCGTGGTGGGCATCATCAGCCCGTTCAACTTCCCGGCGATGGTGCCGATGTGGTTCTTCCCGATCGCTATCGCGGCCGGCAACACGGTGGTGATCAAGCCCTCGGAGAAGGACCCGACCGCGTCGAGCTGGATCGCCGAGCTGTGGGCCGAGGCGGGCCTGCCCGACGGTGTCTACAACGTCGTCCACGGCGACAAGGAGGCGGTCGACGCGCTCCTGGACAACCCCGACGTCGCCTCGATCTCGTTCGTCGGCTCCACGCCGATCGCCCGATACGTCTACGAGCGCGGCACCGCCGCCGGCAAGCGCGTCCAGGCGCTCGGCGGCGCCAAGAACCACATGCTCGTCCTGCCCGACGCCGACCTCGACCTGGTCGCCGACTCGGCCGTCAACGCCGGCTTCGGATCGGCCGGTGAGCGTTGCATGGCGATCTCGGTGGTGCTCGCCGTCGACTCGGTGGCGGACACCCTGATCTCGAAGATCACCTCGCGAATGGCCACGCTCAAGACCGGCGACGGCACCCGGGGAACCGACATGGGCCCGCTGATCACCGGGGCCCACCGGGACAAGGTGGCGAGCTATGTCGACGTGGCGACCGCCGATGGCGCCGAGGTCGTCGTCGACGGTCGAGGGATCGAGGTGGACGGCGACCCGAACGGCTTCTGGGTCGGCCCGACGCTCGTCGACCGGGTGCCGACCACGTCGACCGTCTACACCGAGGAGATCTTCGGCCCGGTGCTCTCGGTCGTCCGCGTCTCCGGCTACGAGGAGGGCCTGGAGCTGATCAACTCCGGCCAGTTCGGCAACGGCACCGCCATCTTCACCAACGACGGCGGCGCCGCGCGCCGGTTCCAGCGCGAGGTGCAGGTCGGCATGGTCGGTGTGAACGTGCCGATCCCCGTGCCGGTCGCCTACCACTCCTTCGGCGGCTGGAAGGCGTCACTGTTCGGCGACGCGAAGGCCTACGGTCCCGCGGGCCTGGACTTCTTCACCCGGGAGAAGGCCGTCACCACCCGGTGGCTCGACCCGTCGCACGGCGGGATCAACCTCGGGTTCCCGCAGAACTCCTAGCCGGCTCAGTAGTCGTAGTCGTCGTCGGGGCCGACCGCGTCGAGCTTCTGCTCGGCGTAGTCGGCCTCGTCGACGTCGTCCGGTGTCGAGGTGACCGTCTCCTCGGCGTCCAGGGGCGCCTCGTCGTCGACGGTCTCCCGCACGACGTCGGTCGCCTGCTCCTCGAGGTCTGCTTCTGCTGCCTGCTCGCTCATCTAACCTCACTCAGATCGATCGATGTGCTCGGTCTCAAGTAGACCACCGGCACGCAGGAGCCGCCACGACCCAGCTGGGTCAGTTGCCTCAGCGCCGGCGGGGCGCGCCCAGGGCCAGCCTGAGATCCTGCTTCAGGGTGGTGTAGGCCTCCTTGGGCTGCTTGTTCACGTCCCAGAGCAGTGCGTAGCCCTGTCCTTCGAACCAGCCAGGTACCCAGGAGTGGGTGTCGTCGATGCCCCAGACCGTGAACGAGGTGCAGGCGCGCACGGCGAGGCAGGCCTGGAGCATCTGCGAGAACTCGTAGGGATGGGCGAAGAGCGCCAGATCGTCCGTCGGGACCTGGGTCTCGGCGGAGTCGACGAAGGTGCGTACGTCGGCCTCGGTCACCGCGACCTTCAGGCCCAGGTCTGCGTAACGCTGCAGGTCGGCGCGGAACCGCTCGCCCGAGAAGCCGTACTGGGTGTCGAGGTGGCCCTGGTTGCCGATCCCGTGGATCGGCACACCCTGGGCAAGGAGCTCCTTGGCCCAGTTGTAGACCGCGGTCGACTTGGCACTGTTCCCGTCCTCACCGGCGATGTTGTAGTCGTTGTAGAACAGCTGCGCCTTGGGGTCGGCCGCATGGGCCCAGCGGAAGGCGTCGGCGACGATGCCGGTGCCGAGGTGCTTGATCCAGAAGTTGTCGCCGTTCATACCGTTGGGGAGCGGGTTGGGGCTCCAGGAGTCGGCGAAGAACTCGTTGGCGACGTCCCACTGGTAGACCTTGCCGCGGAAGTGCGTCACCTCGTCGGTGATGTGCTTCTCGAGGAGCCCGCGAAGCTCGTCGGTGCTGATCGTGCCGTCGTCGACGCCCTCGGTCAGCCAGGCCGGGTTCTGGTTGTGCCAGAGCAGGGTGTGGCCACGCACCTTCTGGCCATGGGCGCGGGCGAAGTCGACGACCTCGTCGGCACCCGCCCAGTCGTAGGTGCCGCGGGTGGGCTCGACGGTCTCCCACTTCATCTCGTTCTCGGGAGTGAGGCTGGAGAACTCGTCGGCGGCGATGCCGGCGAGCACGTCGTCGGCCAGCACCTCGGGGTTGACCGCGACACCGACCCGCAGGCCGATCTCGGAGGCGTAGGAGCGGAGCGAGTCGGACGGGGGATGGAACCCTCGCGGCTCGGCGTGGGCGGTGGACGACGCGACGAGGGCGACGGTCGAGGCTGAAGCGATGGCTGCTGCCAGGTGGCGGATCTTCACGGTGCCTCCAGACGATGGATGTGATCGGCATCACAGACTGGCCTTACTGAGGCCCGACTGTCAATCGTTGTCGATAACGTTTTCTGAAGACGCGCACAGAAGCCCGCTCCCGACTACGATCCGATCCATGCGCACCGAGACCTCTACCCGCGAAGCTCCCGGATCGACGTGGGCCCGCAGCTATGACTACACCGCCCGCGCGCTCGTGCGACCACGTTCCGTGGAGGACGTACGCGACCTGGTGCTGCGCGAGCCACGACTGCGCGCGCTGGGGTCTCGGCACTCCTTCACCGATCTCGCGGACACATCGGGGGTGCTGGTCTCTCTCGACGCGCTGGAGTCCACGCCGAGCCTGACCGGGGAGGTCGTGCGGGTGCCCGGCGGAACGCGCTACGGCGAGCTCGCCGCCTGGCTCCACGAGCGTGGACGGGCCTTGCCGAACCTCGCCTCGCTCCCCCACATCTCCGTGGCCGGAGCGGTCGCGACGGGCACGCACGGCTCCGGGGTCGGCAACGGGTCGCTGGCCACGTCCGTGACCGCGCTGGAGATCGTCGACGGCAGGGGCGAGCTGGTGCGCTTGGAGGCCGGGTCCCCCGACTTCGCCGGGGCCGTGGTCGGCATCGGCGCGCTCGGCATCGTGACCCATCTCGAGCTGGCGACGTCTCCGACCTACCAGGTCCGGCAGACGGTCCACGAAGGTCTTTCCTACGCCGACCTGCGAGAACACCTCCCCGAGATCCTCGGCGCAGCCTATTCCGTGTCCGTCTTCACGCGTTGGGGCGACGAGCCGGACGGCTCCGTCGGCCGGGTCTGGGTGAAGTCACGTACGCCGACTCCGGATATCCCCGGGACCCAGCTCGCGACCCGGCCGCACCATGTCATCCCGGGTCTCGACCCGGCACCGTGCACCGAGCAGCTCGGGGTGCCGGGGCCGTGGCACGAGCGGCTGCCCCACTTCCGGCTCGACTTCCAGCCGAGCGTCGGCGCGGAGCTGCAGAGCGAATACCTGGTGCCCCTGGATCGCGCTCAGGAGGCCGTCGACGCCGTCAGGTCGCTCGCCGAACGGATCCGGCCGCTGCTGCAGGTGGGCGAGATCCGCGCGGTCGCCGCCGACGACCTGTGGCTCTCCCCCGCCCACGGCACCGACATCCTGGCGCTGCACTTCACCTGGCTGGCCGACCCTGTCGGCGTGGGCGAGCTCCTGCCCGAGCTGGAGCGGCGGCTTCCCTCCGGCACCCGGCCGCACTGGGGCAAGCTCTTCGCCACCGCGGAACCCGGGGCCGGCTTCCCGCGCTGGGACGACTTCAAGGACCTGGTCCGCCGCTTCGACCCGGACCGACGGTTCTGGAACGCCTGGCTGGCGCGGGTGCTCGTCTGACCTGGCCGGGGTAGTCCGGTAGCGAACTGCCTATTACCGGCGGGTATATGGGCAGTTCGCTAC
>NZ_JBHVKJ010000099.1:0-11447 GCF_042798275.1 Nocardioides sp. NPDC057767
CCACTTCTACCGATTCGGCACCGAGCGACGGTCGAGGCGTCACGTGCGACTGCCGAGCCGTCGCGTACGTCGGCCGAGCTGGCATCTGACTGCCAACTCGGCCGACGGGAGCGACGTCTCGGCCGACCGGGGCGACGCTTCGGCCGACGCGGGGGACGTCTCAGCGAAAGGGGCTCTACTTCTCCAGGATGGCGACGACGCCCTGGCCGCCGGCGGCGCAGACGGAGATCAGGCCGCGACCAGAGCCCTTCTCGTCGAGCAGCTTGGCGAGGTTGTTGATGATCCGGCCGCCGGTGGCGGCGAAGGGGTGACCGGCAGCGAGCGAGGAGCCCTTGACGTTCAGCTTCTCCCGCGGGACGGTGCCGAGCGGGGCGTCGAGACCGAGCTTGTCCTTGCAGAAGTCCGGGGACTCCCAGGCAGCCAGGGTCGAGAGAACCTGCGACGCGAACGCCTCGTGGATCTCGAAGAAGTCGAAGTCGTCGAAGGTGAGGCCGTTGCGCGCGAGGAGGCGCGGGACAGCGTAGGCGGGAGCCATCAGGAGGCCCTCGCCGCCGGCAACGTAGTCGACAGCGGCGACCTCGGCGTCGACGAAGTAGGCCAGGACCGGCAGGTTCTTGGCCGCGGCCCACTCCTCGCTCGCGAAGAGCACGGCAGAGGCGCCGTCGGTGAGCGGGGTCGAGTTGCCGGCCGTCATGGTCGGGTTCTCGCCCTTGACGCCGAAGACCGGCTTGAGCGTCGCGAGCTTCTCGACGGTCGAACCGGGACGGAGGTTGTTGTCCTTCTCCAAGCCGCGGAACGGGGTGATCTGGTCCTCGAACCAGCCGGCCTCGTACGCGGCGCCCAGCTTCTGGTGCGAGGCAGCGGCGAGCTCGTCCTGCGCCTCCCGGGTGATGCCCCACTCCTGCGCGGTCAGCGCGGCGTGCTCACCCATGGACAGCTTGGTGCGCGGCTCGACGTTGGCCGGGATGTTGGGGATGACGTCGGCCGGGCGAAGCTTGGCAAAGGCCTTGATCCGGTCGACGTTGGTCTTGGCGCGGTTGGCCTCGAGCAGGACCTTGCGGAGCTTCTCGCCCAGCGCGATCGGCGCGTCGGAGGTGGTGTCGGTGCCGCCGGCGATGCCCGAGTCGATCTGACCGAGGGCGATCTTGTTGGCGATGTAGGTCGCCGCCTGGAGGCCGGTGCCGCAGGCCTGCTGGAGATCGACGGCGGCCGTCT
Organism: Nocardioides sp. NPDC057767; assembly: GCF_042798275.1. Lineage (NCBI taxonomy): Bacteria > Bacillati > Actinomycetota > Actinomycetes > Propionibacteriales > Nocardioidaceae > Nocardioides > Nocardioides sp. NPDC057767. The sequence continues at coordinate 1,216 of NZ_JBHVKJ010000099.1, forward strand.
CGGGGGCCAGCTTCGACCCCAGCACCGACTCACGGGTCAGGTTGAAGTCACGCGAGTGCTTGAGCACGGCGCCGGAGGCGACCTCACCGATGCGCTCGCCCTCGAGGCCGAAGCGAGCAGCCAGGCCGTCGAGGACGGCGGTGAACATCTCCTGGTTCGACGCGGTCGCGTACGCACCGTTGGAACGGGCGAAGGGAATGCGGTTGCCGCCCACGATGGCGACACGACGAGTGGTGGTCATGGGTTCATCCTTGTCTGATGAAGCTCTTTGGAGAAGGGTATGTCAGGGAGATCACGAAAAGTGGACACCGAGTTACACCTGTAGTTACAACTGGCCAGTAACATACCAACGTACGCCTCAGAGACCACGTCCAGAAGGATCAGAGCAGACCATGAGCGACAAGTACCAGAGCTTCACCCAGTCGGCGATCGGCAAGGTCCTCGTCAAGAACCTCGGGCTGCCGAGCCCCGCCAAGCTCGAGCGGTACGCAGCCGGCGCCCCGCTCGTGAAGGGCACCGTCCTCACCGGCGGCCGTGGTCGTCTGGCCGAGTCGCTGAGCGGACTCCTCGGCGAGCTGGACATCGCCTCGACCGACACCGCGGCCGCGGGCGCCCGCTTCAAGGGCCTCGTCTTCGACGCCACCGGCCTCACCTCGACGTCCGACCTGGTCGCGCTGCAGGAGTTCTTCACCCCGGTGCTGCGCAGCCTGGAGAACAACCCGCGCGTCGTCGTGATCGGCACGCCGCCCGAGCAGGTCAAGGGCGGCGAGCGAGTTGCCCAGCGCGCGCTGGAGGGCTTCACCCGCAGCCTCGGCAAGGAGATCGGCAAGGGCGGCACCGTGCAGCTCGTCTACGTCGCCGAGGGCTTCGAGGGTTCGCTGCTCTCGACGCTGGCGTTCCTGCTCTCCCCGAAGAGCGCCTACGTCTCCGGCCAGGTCGTGCGGATCGGCACCAAGAACGCCTCCACCGCCGCCGAGCAGGTCGACCCGAAGAAGCCGCTGACCGGCAAGGTGGCCCTCGTCACCGGTGCCGCGCGCGGCATCGGCGAGGAGATCGCCAAGGTGCTGCAGCGCGATGGCGCGACCGTCGTCGGCCTCGACATCCCGCCGTCCGAGGACGACCTGAAGAAGGTCACCCCCGACTACATCACCGCCGACATCACCGCCGAGGACGCCCCCGCCACGATCGCCTCCTACCTCCAGGAGAAGTTCGGCGGCGTCGACATCGTGGTCCACAACGCCGGCGTCACCCTCGACAAGAAGCTCGCCAACCAGAAGGCCGATCGCTTCGGCACGGTGCTGGAGATCAACATCAGCGCCCCCGAGCGGATCACCGCCGAGCTGCTCGAGCAGAAGCTGATCCGCCCCAACGGCCGCATCATCGGCGTCTCCTCGATCGCCGGCATCGCCGGCAACGTCGGCCAGACCTCCTACGGCGCGTCCAAGGCCGCGGTCATCGGCTTCGTCGACTCGCTGGCCGAGGAGCTCCCCGACGGCATCACCATCAACGCCGTCGCCCCGGGCTTCATCATCACCCAGATGACCGCCGCGGTTCCGTTCGCGACGCGTGAGGTCGGCCAGCGGCTCAACGCGATGGCGCAGGGCGGTCTGCCGGTCGACGTCGCCGAGACCATCGCCTGGTACGCCTCGCCGGCCTCCACCGGCGTCAACGGCAACGTCGTGCGCGTCTGCGGCCAGATGATGCTGGGTGCCTGATGAGTGACATCTTCACCGGCAAGTCCGGTCCCGGGCTGCTCGTCCGGGCGGCGCTGCCCGCTATCCCGGGCGTCAACGCGCTCCCGGGGATCAAGAAGACCGGCGTCACCTACGAGGAGCTCAGTCTCGCCCGGGAGCCTGTCGTGCTCGACCGGGCCGCGGTCGACGCCTACGCCGAGCTGTGCGGCTTCCCGATCAAGGACACCGTGCCGCTCCCCTATCCGCACATGCTGGCCTTCCCGCTCCACATGGCGCTGATGTCCTCGCCGGACTTCCCCTCGCCCGCGATGGGCATGGTCCACATCGAGAACTCGATCAGCGGCTACCGCCCGATCTCCGTCGGCGAGGCCGTCGCGGTCACCGCCACCGTGGGGCAGCCCGAGCCGCATCCGGTCGGGAAGGCGTACCGGTTCCTGACCGTCGCCACCGTCGAGGGCGAGGTCGTGTGGGAGTCCACCTCGACCTACCTGGTCCGCGGGAAACGAAATCCCGACGTGTCATGGAAGTCGGACCTCATCGAGGTCGACCCCTCGGGTCCGGTCTTCCCGCTGAAGGCAGACCTCGGGCGGCGCTATGCCAAGGTCGCCGGCGACTACAACCCGATCCACCTCTACCCGCTGACCGCGAAGGCACTCGGGTTCAAGCGGCAGATCGCCCACGGGATGTGGACCAAGGCGCGCTGCATCGCGGCACTGGAGAACCGGCTCCCTGGCGCGGTGCGCGTGGACGTGGCGTTCAAGAAGCCGGTCTTCCTACCCTCCTCGGTCGCCTTCGGGTCGCTGAAGCACCTGGACGGCTACGACTTCTCACTCCACAAGCGCGGCTCGGACACGCTCCACCTGGTGGGGCGTACGACCGCGCTGTGATCCACCCGATTTAACCCGTGGCGAGCGAAGTCTCGTGGGTGAGACGGTGCTCGCATGCCTGCCCCACTTCAGCTCCCCACGGGTTTTTCGGAGCGCCCCCTGACCCTCGCCGACGCCGGCGCCGTGACCCGTGTGATGGCGGCGAACGAGCTGGCCACCATCGGCGAGGTCCACATCGAGGAGGCCGACATCGTCGGCGACTGGCAGCGGCCCTCCTTCGACGTCTCTGCGGCCACGATCGGCGTGCTCGGACCCGACGGCGGCCTGGTCGCCTATGCGGAGTGCTCCGGCGGAGCCCGCGCCGACGCGGCCGTCCACCCCGACCACTGGGGCCGTGGCATCGGCGCCGCGCTGGCCGGCTGGATCAGCGCCCGCGCGGCCGAGCTCGGCGAGCCGGTCATCGGCGTGCCGGTCCCCCAGGGCTCGCCCGGCGACCGGCTGCTGGAGTCGCTGGGCTGGTTCCCACGCTGGGAGTCCTGGGTCCTGGCACTGCCCGAGGACGCGGTGATCCCGGTGCGGGAGCTGCCCGATGCGTACGCCATCAGGGCTGCCACCCCGCAGGACCACGAGCAGGTCTGGACCGTGATCGAGGACGCCTTCCTCGAGTGGTCCGAGCGGGAACGGGAACCCTACGCCGACTGGGTCGCCACCGTCATCGAGCGTCCCGGCGCCGCGCCCTGGAACATCCGGGTCGTCACCGGCCCGGATGGCGGCGTCGTCGCCGCTGCGGTGCTGGTGATGACCGAGGACGGCAAGGAGGGGTACGTCAGCAAGCTGGCCACGCGGAAGGACCAGCGCAACAGGGGTCTGGCCCAGGCCCTGCTCGCCGACGCGTTCGGTGCCTCCCGCGCCCACGGAGCCACCCGAGCGACCCTGTCGACCGACTCTCGCACCGGCGCCCTCGATCTCTATCGCCACGTCGGCATGGAGGTCGAGTCCACCTGGATCCACCGCGCGACCCGGCCCTGATCCCACCTCGACAGCCTGCCCTGGGCTACGATCTTCCGTCCAGGAGGTGGACAGACATGTCCGACGTACTGATCCGAGGCCTCTCGGATGACGAGCTCGCGCGCATCGACACCGAGGCGACGCGGCTCGGACTCACCCGCGACGACTATCTCCGTCGCTGGTTCACACCCGACGCACTCCGCCCGCTGCCGCCGGCGCGCCCCGTGGCCGGTGCCGACTTCGCGAAGTTCGCCGCGCTGGCCGACCGGGGCCTGATGCGTGACGCATGGTCGTAGTTCGACCCTGGCTGGTGCACCGGTCGGCGCTCGCCCGGATGTCCACCAGCCCTGACGCCGAGAAGTGGTCCCGGCTGATCGAGCTGGGCCAGGTACGCATCACCACCACGACCCTGCTCGAGATCGGCCACCTGGCCCGCACCGAGCGGCAGTGGTCCGAGCTCGTCGAGGACGTGCCGGTGATCCACATGCCGCTCGCGACCCTCACACCGCGCACCGAGGCGCGGGCGCTGGAGATCCAGCGCATCGTGCTGCGCGAGGGCCGTCACCGGCCGCCGTCGGTCCCCGACCTCCTGGTGGCGGCGGTCGCCGAGGAGGCCGACCTCACCGTGCTCCATGCCGACAACGACGTCGACCTCATCACCCGCACCACCGGTCAGCCGGCCGAGCGGCTCCGGGCCTGACGCCTCTCAGAGAAGCTCGCGCACCTTCTCGATCGGCCGGGCGAGCACGCCGCGGTCGCCCTTGAGCACGATCGGACGCTCCATCAGCTCGGGGTGCTTCACCATCAGGTCGACCAGCTCGTCCTCAGGCAGGTCGCGCTTGCCCAGATCCAGCTCCTTGTAGACCGGCTCGCGCTTGCGCAGCACGTCACGAGCGCTCAGGCCGGTCTTCGCCAGGATGTCCCTGACCTCCTCGGCCCGTAGACCGAGCACGTGGTAGTCGACCTTCTCGAAGTCGATGCCCTCCTCCTTCAGGAGGACGAACAGGTTCCGACACGTCGTGCAGGTCGGCTTCTCGTACACGGTGATCTGATCCACACGATCACCCTAGCGGCCGTTTCGGTGCGCTATCGCGGCGGGCAACCAGGGTGTGCGATAGTGCGCCGACCTATTTCTGGACGCGATGATGGGACAGATGCGCCGACTCGGCGCGTGAGGATGAGACTGACGCGCCGAGTCGGCAAGATATGACGGGACAGACGCGCCGGGTCGGCGAGTCAGGCGCGGGGCGGACGGATGAGGCCCTCCTGGGCCACCGTGGCGGCCAGGGTGCCGTCGGCGGTGAAGACGCGACCGATGGACAGGCCACGGCCGCCGTAGGCCGAGGGGCTCTCCTGGTCGTAGAGCCACCACTCGTCGGCCCGGAACGGCCGGTGGAACCAGATCGTGTGGTCCAGGGACGCCATCTGGATGCCCTTGTGGTCCAGGGAGTGCGCGGCCAAGGACGCGCCGAGCAGCGAGATGTCGGAGGCCCAGGTGAAGGCGCCGCGCTGGATGTCGGGGTCGTCGGGGAGCGAGGCGCCGAGGCGGATCCACAGGCGCTGCTGCGCGGGGCGGGCGGGGTCGGGCTCGATGCCGAGCAGGGAGTTGCCGACGGCGCGCACCTCCACCGCCTCCCACTCCCGAGCCAACGACACCGCCTCGGGCGAACCCGAGTCGGCCATCAGCTTGAGGAAGTCGATGCACTTCTCGGGCGGCGGCACCGACGGCATCGCGTCCTGGTGCTCGAAGCCGGTCTCCTCACGCTGGAAGTTTGCGGTGAGGTAGTAGATGTCGCGGCCCTTCTGCCGCGCCCGGACCCGCCTGGTCTCGAACGAGCGCCCGTCACGGATCCGCTCGACGTCGTAGACGATCGGGTAGGACGGGTCACCCGGCAGCAGGAAGTAGGAGTGCATCGAGTGCACCGTGAAGGCCGGGTCGGCCGAGCGGATCGCGGCCATCAGCGCCTGGGCGGCCACCTGGCCGCCGTAGGCGCGTCCACGCGAGTTGCGGGTCGTCGTGGCACCGTGGAAGAGGTCCTTGTCGATCTCGACGAGGTCGAGCACGCCCACCAGCTCGGCCACCGCCTGATCCGCCGCTACGGCGTCGGTCGTCATGGGGGTGAGTGTCTCTCAATCCTTCTCAGCGTCGTCATCCGGGTCCGGGCCGTTCAGCCCGGCCAGGAACTGCTCGAACTGTTCGCCGAGCTCGTCACCGGTCGGCAGCGGCTCGTCGGGCGCCAGCAGGGAGCGCCCGGACTCCTCGCCGCGCTGGAAGGTGTCGTACTGCTGCTCGAGAGCCGCGACGACCTCCCGCACCTCGGCATTGTCCTCGATGTAGGAGGCGATCTCCTCCTCGCGGCGCTGCGCCTCTGCCTCGAGGTCGGAGACCGGGATCGTCAGCCGGGCCGCGCGCTCGAGCTCCTCGATGAGCACGACCGCCGCGGCCGGGAAGTCGCTCTGGGCGAGGTAGTGCGGCATGTGCACCACGAAGCCACCCGCAGGCAGGCCCCACTCGCCCAGGCGTACCTCCAGCATGGCCTGGGCGGATGCCGGGATCCGGATCTCGCCCTTCCAGGGGCTCTCCCAGACCTGGCCGGTGAGCTCCTGCGCCGCGTCGTTGGCGTGCCTGGTCGTGGTCAGCGGCCGGGTGTGCGGCACCGCCATCGGCACCGAGGTGAGCGAGATCACCTCGGTCACGCCCAGGCGCTCGATGACCTCGCGTACGGCGCCGGCGAAGGCCTCCCAGCGGTTGTCCGGCTCGGGGCCGTGCAGCAGGAGGTAGGGCGTGTCGCCGGTGTCCTTGAGCAGCCGGACGACCAGCCGCGGCGCGTCGAAGGACTCGTAGTGATCGCTGACGAACGAGATCGCGGGGCGGCGGGCCCGGTAGTCGTGGAGCTCGTCGACGTCGAACGTCGCCACCACCGGTGCGCGCCTTGAGGTCTGGATCAGGTGGGCCGCGGCCCGTTCGGAGGCCTTGCCCGCGTCGAGGAACCCGTCCAGGACCACCACCAGCGGCAGCCGCTCGCCGCCGGCGAGCATGATCTCCTCGGGCAGGTCGTCCACGATGTGCACCAGTCGTGATCCGGCCATCGGTGTCTCCTCCCGTTGCGTACGGCCCTGGCGGGCCTCGCCGTCGCTTGCCTCGCCCGGGGTCTCGACCCTGGGGCTCAACCTTCTCAATACACGCTTCCACATGACGACAGCGCAGCATCGTGGAGGGCCCCGATATTCCCAAGCCGACGCGCGGAGGCCAGCGAACTCCCCCGCACGGCCGGTGTGACCTCCCCCTCGGTGCGGCCGTTGTTACCAGCGGGTAATGTAAGTGCCGGGGCACCACCGGTGCCCGCAACAACAGCGCCGCCCAGCGGCAACCGACCGGCAATTCACATGGAGTGACACGGTGACCCGACAGCTGCGAGAAGTCGTCTTCGTCGACGGCGTACGCACACCTTTCGGCAAGGCCAAGGGCCAGTACGCCGAGACCCGCGCCGACGACCTCGTCGTCAAGCTCATCCGTGAGCTCACGCGCCGCAACCCCGATCTTCCCCCGGAGCGGATCGACGAGGTCGCCATCGCCGCGACCACGCAGATCGGCGACCAGGGCCTCACCATCGGACGCACCGCGGGCCTGCTCGCCGGGCTCCCGCAGTCCGTGCCGGGCTACGCGATCGACCGGATGTGCGCCGGCGCGATGACCGCGGTCACCACGACCGCCGGCGGCATCGCCTTCGGCGCCTACGACGTCGCCATCGCCGGCGGCGTCGAGCACATGGGCCGCCACCCGATGGGCGAGGGCGTCGACCCGAACCCGCGGATCATCTCCGAGAAGCTGGTCGACCCGAGCGCGCTCGTCATGGGCAACACCGCCGAGAACGTCCACGACCGCTACCCGGCGATCACCAAGGAGCGCACCGACGCGTTCGCCGTCCGCTCCCAGGAGCTGGCTGCCAAGGCGTACGCCGACGGCAAGATCCAGCCCGACCTGGTCCCCGTCGCCACCCGCTCGGCCGAGAACGGCTGGGGCCTGGCCACCACCGACGAGCCGATGCGTCCGGGCACCACCACGGAGGACCTCGCCAAGCTCAAGACCCCGTTCCGCCCGCACGGTCGCGTGACCGCGGGCAACGCGGCGGGCATCAACGACGGCGCGACCGCCTCGCTGCTGGCCTCCGAGGAGGTCGCCCGCGAGCTCGGTCTGCCGATCAAGATGCGGCTGGTGTCGTACGCCTTCGCCGGCGTCGCACCCGAGGTCATGGCCGTCGGCCCGATCCCGTCGACCGAGAAGGCGCTGGCCAAGGCCGGGCTCACGATCGACGACATCGAGGCCTTCGAGATCAACGAGGCCTTCGCGATCCAGGTGCTCGCGTTCCTGGACCACTTCGGCATCGACCAGAACGACGACCGCGTGAACCCCTACGGTGGCGCGATCGCGTTCGGTCACCCGCTGGCCTCCTCCGGCGTGCGGCTGATGATCCAGCTCGCCCGCCAGTTCGAGGAGCGCCCCGAGGTCCGCTACGGCCTCACCACCATGTGCATCGGCCTGGGTATGGGCGGCACGGTCATCTGGGAGAACCCTCACTGGAACGGCGCGGAGGCCTGACATGACGGACATCAACACGCTTCTCGCCGATGTCGAGAAGCTCTTCTCCGAGGACGAGGTCGTGACCGCGGCCAAGCTGGCGAAGGTCACGCTGCCCTCCGGCAAGGTCCTCGGCCTGGTCACCCTCGACAACGGCCACGACCACACCCGCCCGAACACCTTCGGGCCGAAGTCGCTGGTCGAGCTCAACACGGCGTACGACGCGGCCCTGGCCGACACCGAGATCGACGCGATCGCGGTCACCGGCAAGCCGTTCATCCTCGCAGCCGGTGCCGACCTGACCTCGCTGCAGGCCGGTGGCGCCGACGGCATCCGTACGATCGCCGAGCTCGGCCACGCGGTCTTCCGCAAGCTGGGCGACGGCCACAACGGCGTCAAGAAGCCGTCGTTCGGTTTCATCAACGGGCTCGCGCTCGGCGGTGGCCTCGAGGTCGCGCTGCACGCCGACTACCGCACCATCCAGGACTCGGTGCCGGCCGTAGGCCTGCCCGAGGTCATGCTCGGGCTGATCCCGGGCTGGGGCGGTGGCTACCTGCTGCCGAACCTGATCGGTCCGGCCAAGGCCGCCAAGGTCTTCATCGAGAACCCGCTCAACAACGGCAAGGTGCTCAAGGGCGCCGAGGCGTACGACCTCGGCATCGCGGACGCGATGTTCGGCGGCGCCGACTACCTCGAGCAGTCGCTGCTGTGGGCCGACGGCGTGCTGTCCGGGAACGTCGATGTCTCCCGTGAGGAGATCGACCGCGGCGAGGCGTGGGACGAGGCCGCCAAGAACGCCGGCTTCTTCGCCTGGGCCAAGACCGGCGACGCCTCCCCGGCCGCCAAGAAGGCCGTCGAGCTGCTCATGCTGGCCAAGACCGCGACCCGCGACGAGGGCTTCGCGGCCGAGGACGACGCTCTCGTGGCGATGTCCAAGACCCCGCAGCTGCTCGCCTCGCTCTACTCCTTCGACCTGGTGCAGAAGCGGGCCAAGCGTCCCGCCGGTGCGCCCGACAAGGCGCTCGCGCAGAAGGTCACCAAGGTCGGCATCATCGGCGCCGGTCTGATGGCCTCGCAGTTCGCGCTGCTCTTCGTCCAGCGCCTCAAGGTGCCGGTCGTCATGGTCGACCTCGACCAGGAGCGCGCCGACAAGGGCGTGGCGTACGTCCACGCCGAGCTCGACAAGAAGCTGGCCAAGGGGCGCGCGTCGCAGGACGCGACCAACCGCCTCAAGGCGCTGGTCACCTCCTCGGTCGACTACGCGGAGGCCTTCTCCGACGCCGACTTCATCATCGAGGCCGTCTTCGAGGAGATGGGCGTCAAGAAGACCGTCTTCGCCAACGCCGAGGCGGTCGCGCCGGAGACCGCGGTCTTCGCCACCAACACCTCCAGTCTCTCGATCACGGAGATGGCGGCGGACCTGAAGAACCCCGAGCGGGTCGTGGGCTTCCACTTCTTCAACCCGGTCGCGGTGATGCCGCTGCTGGAGATCATCCGTGGCGAGAAGACCTCCGCGGCCGCCCTGGCGACGGCCTTCTCGGTCTCGAAGTCGCTGAAGAAGACCTCGATCCTGGTCAAGGACAGCCCGTCCTTCATCGTGAACCGGCTCCTGGGCCGCTTCATGGGCGAGATCGCGAAGATCGCCGACGAGGGCACCCCGATCGACGTCGTCGAGTCCGCCTTCGCGGGCGTCACCCCGATGTCGCCCTACCAGCTCATCGGGCTGGTCGGTCCGGCGATCGCGTACCACAACAACGAGACCCTGGCGAAGGCCTTCCCCGAGCGGTTCTACCTCTCGGAGAACCTCCACAAGGTCGTCGAGGCCAAGAAGGCCTCGTTCTTCGGTGCCGACGGCCGCACGCTCGACCCGGAGGTCGAGGCGCTCCTCACCGTCGGCGACGTGGTCAAGACCGCCGAGGACGTACGCCAGCAGACTCTCGAGGCGATCGCCGACGAGATCGGCCGGATGCTCGACGAGGGTGTCGCCCAGGCTGCCGAGGACATCGACCTGGGGATGATCACCGGTGCCGGCTTCCAGTTCTGGAACGGCGGCATCACCCAGCTCCTCGACCGTGAGGGCATCTCCGAGAAGGTCACCGGCAAGAAGTTCCACTGACCCTGGAA
>NZ_JBHVKJ010000100.1:0-10491 GCF_042798275.1 Nocardioides sp. NPDC057767
GGCTCGTCATGACGAGCCGACTCGGCGCTGGTGTCGGTCAGGATGAGCCGACTCGTCGTGTTCTCCTACAGTGGTGCAATGATTTCGATTGCGCGAACCATCGCGCGTCTCCTGATGGGCGTGGCGATGGTGGGCGCAGGGGTGGCGCACCTGACCACCCAGCGACACGAGTTCCGAGCGCAGGTGCCCAGCTGGTTCCCGATCGACGAGGATCTGACCGTGCTCGGCTCAGGCGTCGTCGAGATCGGGCTCGGGCTGGCCTTCCTCGTGCTGCCGAGCAAGCGACGGCTCATCGGCGCGCTGCTCGCCGCGTTCTTCGTGGCGATCTTCCCCGGCAACATCGCGCAGTACGTGGAAGGCGTCGACGCGTTCGGTCTCGACACGGACACCAAGCGGTTGGTCCGGCTGTTCTTCCAGCCTGTGCTCGTTCTCTGGGCCCTGTTCGCCGGGGGCTGGATGAGGCGTTCTCGAGACGACTGAATCGCCTGCTTCTGACATGACTGCCGAGTCGGCGCATCCGACCCCTCTCGCTCGCTTCGCTTCGCGAGGCACGGGGTCAGATGCGCCGACTCGGCGGGCCTGCGGGTCAGTGTGCTGCTGAGGTTGCTCCCGCCCACGTACGCAGGTAGGACTCCGACCCGCGAACGATGTCGTCGATCACGTCCTGGCCGCCGGTGAGGCGGAGGTCCTCGAGGTAGTCCGGAACCATCCCGTAGTGCGCGACGCCGTCGGTGTTGTAGTCCCAGATCCGCTGGCCGGTGACCTGGCGGTCGACCACGGAGTCACCGAGAACGCTCTGGAAGGGGTAGCTGACCCGCGTCTTCGCCGGGCCCGGCGTGCCGCCGAAGCCGTTCATGTCGAAGCCGAACCCGATGCCCGCGCCGTAGCGGTCACGGACGGGAGCGGTGCGGGCGTACTCCGCCAGGAACTGGTCGGTGCTGTGGCCGTAGATCGTCGAGAAGCCACCGAGGGCGTAGAGCCGGTCGAGGTAACGCTCGTCCATCCAGGAGTGGCTGGCGAGGGCGCCGGGGTAGTCGGCCTCCTCGAGGATGTCGAGGGTGCGGTCGGCGGCCTTCGCGCTCATGTGGTCGACCTCGACCATCATGCCGCGCTTGATCAGGCCACGGAGGGCGTACTCACCCAGGGCGGAGAGGCCGTAGGGGTTGCAGACCGTCCCCGACGGGTAGATCGGCGGCTGCGGCAGCCAGGCGAGCTCGGCCGGCCGGTCGACGAGGCGCGGGTTGTTGTCGTGCGGCTGGCCGGGGTCACAGGCCTTCGGTGTCCAGAACGTCCCGGTGGTGAGGAACTGGCCGGCGTTGATCAGCAGCCCGGTGGTGCCCTTGTCGTAGCGGACCCCGCACAGCGCGTTGTCGAACTTGTGGCACAGGAACATCGACGAGACCCCGAGCGACTTCAGCTCGTCGAGCCCCGCGTCGATGTTGGCGCGCGTGCACGAGGGCAGCCGCAGCTTCTGCGAGCAGCCGAACGGCTCGGAGGTCTCCACGCCGAGCACGACGGCGAGCTTGCCGTCCTCGATCACCTCGCGGGCCTGGCCGGCGTCGGTGACGATCCGGTACCAGCCGCGGCCTTCGCCGCCGTACTGCGCGTCGATGAAGGCCTGGGTGTCGTACGCGTCCTCGGCCTGCTTCCGGACGGCGGTCATCTCGTCGCAGGACTGGTGGGTGCCCGGGTTGATCGCGCACAGCGCCTTGTTGCTGGTCAGCTGCACGACGAGCATGCGCTGGCCGGCGCGCCAGGCACGCTCGACCCAGCGGTAGTACATCTGCTGGTGGGTCAGCGAGTCGTAGGCCGGCCAGTCCTTGAACGACGGCCAGCCGGTGGTGTCGTGGAATCCGAGCGGGCTGCCCGAGCGGGTCAGGTTCTCCAGCAGCGCGGTCTCACCCGCGATGCCATGGGAGGGGCAGTCCTTGAGTGCGTCCGCGATCCCGTTCGCCGACCACGCCTTCCCGCAGACCGCCGCGCCGCCGATCCCGTCCTGCATGAACATGTGGCTGTGGGCGTCGATCAGCCCGCGCACGGTGCCGTCCGGAGCGGTGCCTGTGAACGGCTCGCCGGTCACGTTGACCTCGGACTCCGGCGAGGGAAGCCGCCGCTCCACATCGTCACCGGAGGCGGGCGGACCCACCATCGCGACGGTCACCGCGAGGGCGATCACAGCAAGCAGGGACGTACGTCTGATGCGCATGTGGCCTCCCGATGACCAGCGGCGAGTGTACGGGCGTGGGTATCGCAACCTAGCAGTTGCTTGGGTCGCTTGGGGCTTATCCGTGCAGGTCGTCCGCTCTGACACACTGGCGAGCATGACCATCGCGATCATCGGTGCAGGCAACATGGGCGGGGCCGTGCTGGCCGGGCTGCTCGAGGCGGGCCGCTCCCCGCAGAGCGTCATCGTCGTCGAGGCGCGCGAGGAGCAGGCCGCCGCGCTGCGGGAGAAGCACGGCATCCGTACGCTGCCTGCCGCCGAGGCCGTCGCCGAGGCCGACGTCGTGGTGCTGGGCGTGAAGCCCTACGGCGTGGTGCCGGTGCTGGAGTCGATCGCGTCCGCGCTGCGCGAGGGGACCACGGTGGTCTCGCTGGCCGCCGGTGTGCCGACCTCGGCCATGGAGCCCGCCGTCCCGGACGGTGTCTCGGTCGTGCGGGTCATGCCCAACACCCCGGCGCTGGTCGGCGAGGGCATGTCCGCGGTCGCAGGTGGCGCCAAGGCGACGGCCGAGGCCGTCGAGACCGCCGCTGACCTGATGCGGGCTGTCGGCAAGGTCGTCACCGTCCCCGAGTCGCAGATCGACGCGGTCACGGCGATCAGTGGCTCCGGCCCGGCGTACGTCTTCCTGGTCGCCGAGGCCTGGATCGAGGCCGGCGTCCACCTGGGTCTGACCAGAGACGACGCCACCACGCTCGTCATCCAGACGCTGACCGGCTCCGCCAAGCTGCTCGAGAGCGGCACCCACCCCGCGGTCCTCCGCGAGCAGGTCACCTCCCCGGGCGGCACCACCGCCGCCGCGCTGGGCGCACTGGAGCAGAACGGCCTGCGGGCGGCCTTCCTCGAGGCCACCCGCGCCGCCTACGTACGCTCCAAGGAGCTCTCCTAGATCACAGCCCCAGGTGGCGGCTGATGATCAGCTTCTGCACCTCGGTGGTGCCGCCGTAGATGGTCTGGATGCGGCTGTCGATGAACGCCTTGGCGATCGGGTATTCCATCATGTAGCCGTAGCCGCCGTGGATCTGGACGCCCTGGTCGACGAACTTCTTCTGCAGCTCGGTGGTCCACCACTTCGCCATCGAGGCCAGGACGGTGTCGGCGGTGCCGGCATTGAGCTGGGTGACGGCGTCGTTGAGGAACAGGCGGGCGAGGTAGGCCTCGGTGGCCATCTCGGCGAGGGTGAACGCGGTGTTCTGGAAGCGGCCGATCGGGCGGCCGAAGGCCTCGCGGGTGCGGGCGTAGTCGAGGGAGAGCTCGAGGACCTGCTCGACCGCGGCGACGGCGATCGAGGCGACCGAGATGCGCTCCTGCGGCAGCAGGGTCATCAGCGAGATGAAGCCGGAGCCCTCCTCGCCGAGCAGGTTCTCCTTCGGTACGACCACGTCGGTGAAGGAGAGTTCGGCGGTGTCCTGCGCCTTCATGCCGACCTTGTCGAGGTTGCGGCCGCGCTCGAAGCCCTCCATGCCCCGCTCGACGACGAGCAGCGAGATGCCGTGGGCGCCGGCCTCGGGGTTGGTCTTGGCGACCACGATGACGAGGTCGGCGTTGATGCCGTTGGAGATGAACGTCTTCGAGCCGTTGAGGAGGTAGTGGTCCCCCTTGTCGACCGCGGTGGTGCGTACGCCCTGCAGGTCTGAACCCGCGCCCGGCTCGGTCATCGCGACGGCGGTGATGATGTCGCCGGAGACGCAGCCGGGCAGCCAACGTGCCTTCTGCTCCGGGGTGCCGAGGTGGGAGATGTAGGGGACGATGATGTCGGTGTGCACGAAGAAGCCAGGCCCGCTGGCCCCGATCTTCGCCATCTCCTCGTGAAGGACCGAGTTGAACCGGAAGTCCTTGATGCCGGGGCCGCCGTACTCCTCGTCGACGTCGAAGCAGAGCAGCCCGGTGTCGCCGGCCTTCTTCCACAGCTCGCGAGGGACGATGCCGTCCTTCTCCCACTGGTCGTGGAAGGGCACGACCTCCTTCTCGAAGAACGCCTTCGCGGTGGCGCGGAAGTCCTCGTGCTCGGCTTCGTAGATGGTGGGCTTCTGGGGCATGACACTCCTCCGTAGACGTACCCGGTTAATGATGCCTCACCACTGTGACGCAGACCGCATTGTCGTGATGGGCGACGGAGCAACTGTGACAGTAACACTGGCGAAGTGGCAATGGTTTGGTCTACGGTCCCTGACATGACCGAGACGACCGATGAGCTGATGACGATCGATGAGCTGTCGACCGCCACGGGGCTTTCGGTGCGCACCACGCGTTACTACGCGAGCCTCGGGTTGATCCCGGCGCCGATCCGTCGCGGACGGGTGGCCTACTACGGCCCCGAGCACCGTGCTCGGCTCGACCTGGTCAGGGCGCTCCAGGAGCACGGGTTCACGCTGCAGGCGATCGAGCGCTATCTCGCCCGGCTTCCTGCCGACATCACCCGCGAGGACCTCGCGATGCAGCGCGCGATGATCACCTCGTGGGCCACCGAGCCGACCGAGGACATCCAGGCGAGGATCGGGCGTGAGCTGATCGCGCTGGGGCTGCCGCGCGACGCCCTCGCGGCCGCGTACGCAGCCACCTCA
Organism: Nocardioides sp. NPDC057767; assembly: GCF_042798275.1. NCBI lineage: Bacteria > Bacillati > Actinomycetota > Actinomycetes > Propionibacteriales > Nocardioidaceae > Nocardioides > Nocardioides sp. NPDC057767. Next base: position 4,786 of record NZ_JBHVKJ010000100.1, read on the forward strand.
CGTCTCATGGCCGAGCTCGCTGCCGAGCTCAACGTCATCCTGCGCGACCAGGTCGTCGATCCGTTCCGGCGCACCCACCACAGTCCCGAGGAGGCCAAGCACCTCGAGGAGGTGCTCCCGCGGCTGCGGCAGCTGACCACCGAGGCGATCGTGGTGAGCTTCCAGGACGCGGTGAACCGGACGATCTCCCGCAATCTGTCGTGAGCTTTTGGGCAACACCCTGTTGACTGTGACAGTTTTAGTGTCACAATCGGCGCATGGCTGAAGCATTCATCTATGACCACCTGCGCACGCCGCGCGGGAAGGGTAAGAAGACCGGAGCGCTCCACGAGGTCAAGCCGATCGACCTGGTGGTCGGCCTGATCGATGAGGCTCGCAAGCGCAACCCCAACCTCGACCCGGCGCTGATCGACGACGTCGTCCTGGGCGTCGTCACCCCCGTCGGCGAGCAGGGCGGTGACATCGCCAAGACCGCCGCCATCAAGGCCGGTCTCCCGGAGACGACCGCCGGTGTGCAGCTCAACCGCTTCTGCGCCTCCGGGCTGGAGGCCGTGAACCAGGCCGCCTCCCGCGTACGCGGCGGCTTCGAGGACCTCATCCTCGCCGGGGGTGTCGAGTCGATGAGCAAGGCGCCGATGGGCAGCGACGGCGGCGCCTGGGCGCAGGACCCCGACACCGCGCTCAAGACCGGCTTCGTACCCCAGGGCATCGGCGCCGACCTGATCGCGACCATCGAGGGCTTCAGCCGTGCGGACGTCGACCGCTACGCCGCCCAGTCGCACGCCCGGGCGGCCGCCGCCTGGGAGAACGGCTACTTCAAGGACGCCGTCATCCCGGTCGTGGACCAGAACGGCCTGACCGTGCTCGATCACGACGAGCTGATCCGCCCCGGCACCACCGCCGAGACGCTGGCCGGCCTCAAGCCGTCCTTCCTCCAGCAGGGCCAGGAGGCCGGCTTCGACGACGTCGCGCTGGCCAAGTACCACTGGGTCGAGAAGATCGACCACGTCCACCACGCCGGCAACTCCTCCGGCATCGTCGACGGCTCCGCGTTGATGCTGATCGGCTCCGAGGAGGCGGGCAAGGCCAACGGCCTCACCCCGCGCGCCCGGATCGTCTCGGCCGCGGTGTCCGGCGCCGACCCGACGATCATGCTCACCGGCCCCGCGCCGGCCTCGCGCAAGGCGCTGGCCAAGGCCGGCCTCACCGTCGACGACATCGACCTGTTCGAGATCAACGAGGCGTTCGCCGCCGTCGCGATGCGGTTCATGAAGGACATGGGCATCGACGAGTCGATCACCAACGTCAACGGCGGCGCGATCGCCATGGGCCACCCGCTGGGCGCGACCGGTGCCATCATCCTCGGCACCCTGGTCGACGAGCTCGAGCGTCAGGGCAAGCAGCGCGGCCTCGCCACGCTGTGCGTCGGTGGCGGCATGGGTATCGCGACGATCGTCGAGCTGGTCTGAGCCGGGTGGATGTTCGGCTAGGTATGCAGCCGAACATCCACACCCCTAGCGGAGTTCCATGCGGGAAGTGACGGCTTCCCTGCATACCTAGACGAACATTCCGGCCCGAGCCGGCCCAAACGTGAGGAAGAACAAATGAGCGAGACCGCGGTCCGCTACGACAAGGACGCCGACGGCATCGTCACGCTGACCCTGGACGACCCGAACCAGTCGGCCAACACCATGAACGAGCTGTACAAGACCTCGATGGCGGAGGCCGTCGAGAAGCTGTACGCCGAGGCGGCCAGCGATGAGAACAGCGTCACCGGCGTCGTGATCGCCTCCGCGAAGAAGACCTTCTTCGCCGGTGGTGACCTCAAGAACATGATCCAGGTGCGGCCCGAGAACGGCGCCCAGGTCTTCGAGGAGGTCGAGTCGATCAAGGCCACCCTCCGCAAGCTGGAGACCTTCCCCAAGCCGGTCGTCGCGGCGATCAACGGCGCCGCCCTCGGTGGTGGCCTGGAGATCGCGCTGGCCTGTCAGCACCGGATCGCGCTGGACGCCCGCTACGACATCGGTCTGCCCGAGGTCTCCCTCGGTCTGCTGCCCGGTGGCGGCGGCGTCACCCGTGTCGTCCGTCTGCTGGGCATCATGACCGGCCTGATGGACGTCCTCGGCCAGGGCACGAAGTTCAAGCCCGCCGCTGCCCTCGAGAAGGGCCTGATCCACGAGCTGGTCTCCTCCCCCGATGAGCTCGTGCCCGCCGCGAAGGCGTGGATCAAGGCCAACCCCGAGGAGATCGCGCAGCCGTGGGACAAGCCGGGCTACAAGATGCCCGGTGGCAAGCCGACCTCCCCGGCTCTCGCCGGTTTCCTGCCGGCGTTCCCGCCGATCCTGCGCAAGCAGCTCAAGCAGTCCGACATGCGCGCGCCGAAGGCGATCCTGTCGGCCGCGGTCGAGGGTGCGATGGTCGACTTCGACACCGCCACCCGGATCGAGTCGCGCTACTTCGTCTCGCTGGTCACCGGCCAGCAGTCGAAGAACATGATCCAGGCGTTCTTCTTCGACCTCGGCGCCATCGGCGCCGGCACGCTGCGTCCTGACGGCGTCGAGAAGTTCACCGCGACGAAGGTCGGCGTGCTCGGTGCCGGGATGATGGGCGCTGGCATCGCGTACTCCTTCGCTCGTGCGGGTGCGGAGGTCGTCCTCAAGGACGTCGCCATCGAGTCGGCCGAGCGCGGGAAGGCCTACACCGCCAAGCTCAACGAGAAGGCGGTCTCGCGCGGCAAGCTGACCCAGGAGAAGGCCGACGAGATCCTCAACCGGATCACCCCGACGGTCGCCCCGGAGGACTTCGCCGGTGTCGACGTCGTCGTCGAGGCGGTCTTCGAGGACGTCGCACTGAAGCAGAAGGTGTTCAGCGAGATCGCCCCGTTCGTCAACGAGGACGCGGTGCTCTGCTCCAACACCTCGACGCTGCCGATCACCGAGCTGGCCAAGGGGATCGACCGCCCGGCCGACTTCATCGGTCTGCACTTCTTCTCGCCCGTCGACAAGATGCCGCTGGTCGAGATCATCCGCGGTGCCGAGACCGACGACGTCGCGCTGGCCAAGGCCTACGACATCGTCCAGCAGATCAAGAAGACCCCGATCGTCGTCAACGACAGCCGTGGCTTCTACACCTCGCGCGTCATCGGCACCCAGATCCAGGAGGGTCTGGAGCTGCTCGCCGAGGGCTTCGCGCCCTACTCGCTCGAGCGCGCCGCGACCCAGGCCGGGTTCCCGGTCGGGCCGCTGCAGATCGCCGACGAGCTCAACCACGAGCTCATGGTCAAGATCGCTCGTACGACGCGGGAGGCGGCCGGCGTCGAGGAGCCGACCACCACGGAGCGGGTGCTCAACCCGCTCATCGAGGCGGGTCGCTCCGGCAAGCTCAAGGGTGCCGGGTTCTACGACTACGCAGACGGCAAGCGCGGCTCGATCTGGGCCGACCTGGGGAGCGTGTTCCCGGTCGCCGAGGAGCAGATCCCGATCCGGGACGCCGAGGAGCGGATGCTCTTCATCGAGGCCCTGGAGACGGCGAAGTGCTTCGAGGAGGGCGTCATCACCTCGGCCGCGCACGCCAACATCGGCTCCATCTTCGGCATCGGCTTCCCGCCGCAGACCGGTGGTGCGGCGCAGTTCATCACCGGCTACGAGGCAGCCGACGGCTCGATCGGCATCGAGGCGTTCCTGGCTCGTGCCGACGAGCTGGCCGAGAAGTACGGCGAGCGGTTCCGCCCGACGCAGTACCTCCGCGACCTCGCGGCGAAGGGTGAGGGCTTCCCGGCCTGATCAGCCCCGCCTGACACCGAGAAGTCACGTACGCGGATCGAGCCGGCACCACGGTGCCGGCTCGATCCTCTCGTGATCGCCTGTGTCGGGTAGGTCGCCGAAAAGCCTGTCCACCGCCCGATCAGCGGAGTTAGGGTCAATGGTCGCCGACGATCGGGCGCCTGCGCGGCGCTGTGCGCGCTCGGAGGGAGCGTGCCGGATCGGAGGAGATGATGACGGTGGGCAGTGCACGAAGATGGCGAGCCGTGGCGGCAGGCGCCGCCATGGCGCTCGGGCTGGCGGTCATGGCTCCGGCCGAAGCCAAGGACGGCCCCAAGGGCGGAGCGACCGTCGAGATCTCGGTGCTGCAGTACTCCGACTGGCACGGTGCGATCAGCACCGCACCGCAGTTCGCGGCGCTGCTGGACCAGGAGCGTGCCGCACACCCGAACTCGCTGCTGCTGACGGGTGGTGACGACTTCGGTGGCACCGAGCCGGTCTCGAGCCTCAACGACGACATCCCGGCGATCGAGGTGCAGAACGCGTTCGGCCTCGATGCCGGCGGCATCGGCAACCACAACTTCGACGGCGGCATCCAGAACTTCCAGGAGAAGATCGACCTGGCCGACTACCCCTACCTCAGCGCCAACCTGGCCGGGGTCGAGGACAACCTGACCGGCGTGAAGCCGTACGAGATCTTCGAGTTCGCCTCGGACGTGAAGGTCGCCGTCATCGGTTTCACGAACGAGGAGGCACCGACGCTGACCTTCCCGGGCAACCTCGGCACCATCGAGATCACCGACGCCGCGACCGCGCTGATGGCCGCGCGCACGCAGGCGGCCGCAGAGGGCGCCGACATCTTCGTCGCCCTCGGTCACAAGGGCGTCCGTTCCTTCGACGCCGACGGGAACCCGCACGGTGAGCTGATCGACCTGGCCGAGCAGCTGCACGGCTTCGACATGGTGCTGGGCGACCACACCGATGTCGAGTACATCGGTGAGATCAACGGCGCGATCGTCTCCGAGACCGAGTCCCACGGTCACGGCTACAACCGGATCACGCTGGACGTGAAGCCGGGCAGCGGCAAGATCGTGCGCTCGTCGGTCGAGCCGGTGGAGATCGACCCCGAAGGTCCGGCCGACCCCGAGATCGAGGCGCTGGTCGCGCCCTACTACGAGGCGTTGGCGGAGAAGTTCGACGGCGTGATCGGGCGGTCCGGAGGATTCTGGAACCGGGGGTCGGGCAGCTACGAACGGATCGGGGAGGCCGAGCTGGGCAACCTGTTCGCCGATGCGACGCTGGCCAGCGCGCCGAACGCCGACATCGCGCTCACCAACTCCGGCGGCATCCGCAGCTCGCTGAGTCCGTCGAACTACACGGTGAGCGACCCCACGGTGGACCGCGACGGCAACTTCCCCGACGACGTCGTGGTCGGAGACCTGTTCTCGCTGCACAACTTCGGCAACATCGTCACCACCCAGAATGTCACCGGGTCGCAGCTGCGCGCCGCCCTCGAGCACGGGGTGGGTTCACTGCCGGGTGCCAACGGGGCGTTCCCGCAGATCGCCGGGTTCCAGGTCGTCTTCGACAGCTCGCTGCCAGCCGGTTCGCGGGTGCTCGCCGTGACGCGTGCGGATGGCACCCCGATCGCGGACACCGACACGCTGGTGCTCGCCACCAACAACTTCCTCTCGGCGGGTGGCGACGGCTACGAGATGCTCGCCGACCCCAACGCCACCACGCTGGGTCTGCTGACCTCGGCGCTCGGCGACTTCATCAGCAACGCCGGTCTGGTGACGCCGTACTTCGACTGCCGGGTGGTCGACCAGAACCCGAACGGTGCCGCGGCGCAACGTGCGGTCAACCCCCTGGGCACGTCGGAGACCAGAGAAGACTGCGCCTGACCGGTCCTGACGTGGGAGTCCCGGTGTCACGTGGTGACACC
>NZ_JBHVKJ010000101.1:0-10250 GCF_042798275.1 Nocardioides sp. NPDC057767
GGAGGGCTGTTGGGGGGTTGCGGGTCCCGGCGCCGGCAACCGCAGACGCCGCAGCAGGAGCGCGTTGACGGCGACCAGGAAGCTCGAACCCGACATCGAGAGCGCGGCGATCTCCGGGCGGAGCATGAGCCCGAAGGCCGGCACGAACACGCCGGCCGCGATCGGCAGCGCGACGGCGTTGTAGCCCACGGCCCAGCCCAGGTTCTGCCGCATCTTGCGCAGGGTGCCGCGGCCGATGACCAGAGCGACGGGAACGTCGAGCGGGTCGGAGCGCATGAGGACGACGTCGGCAGCCTCGATGGCCACGTCGGTCCCGGCCCCGACGGCGATCCCGACATCGGCCTGCACGAGCGAGGGTGAGTCGTTCACCCCGTCGCCCACCATCGCGACGACCCGGCCCTCGGCCTGCAGCTTCTCGACCTGCTCGGCCTTGTCCTGCGGCAGGACCTCGGCGATCACCGTGTCGATCCCGAGCTCGGCGGCGATCCGATCCGCGGTGGCCCGGTTGTCGCCGGTGAGCATGACCACGTGGATGCCGGCCTCGTGCAGGGCCGTCACGGCGGCGGTGGAGGTCTCCCGGATGGCGTCGGCGATGCCGACCACGGCGACCGCACGGCCGTCGACCGCCACGAAGATCGCGGTGCGTCCGCCGGCGGCGATCTCGTCGCGCCGGCCACCCAGATCTGCCTCGTCGATGCCCTCGGACTCGAGCAGGCGGCGGTTGCCGACGGCGACCCGGTGCCCGTCGACCTCGGCGACGGCGCCGATTCCGGTGACGTTACGGAAGCCGGTCGCGCGCAACCGCGGGACAGCGGCCTCGTCGACATACCTGACGACGGCGCGGGCGAGCGGGTGCTCGGACTCGCGCTCGACGGCACCGGCCAACGCCAGCAGGCGCGTGCGGTCGATGTCGCCGAGGACGACATCGGTCACCTCCGGCTCCCCCTTGGTCAGGGTGCCGGTCTTGTCCATGACGACGGTGTCGATTCGCGCCGAGGTCTCGATCGCGGTGGCGTTCTTGAACAGGATCCCACGTTTCGCGCCCAGACCGGAGCCGACCATGATGGCTGTCGGCGTCGCGAGCCCGAGCGCGTCGGGGCAGGTGATCACCACGACCGTGATCGCGAACAGGAGTGCCGTCGTGACGGCGGCGCCGGTGGCCCACCAGACCATGAAGGTGGCGGCCCCACCGATCAGTGCGACGAGCACGAGCCAGAAGGCGGCCCGGTCGGCGAGCCGCTGACCAGGGGCCTTGGAGTTCTGCGCCTGCTGCACCAGGGCCACGATCTGCGCGAGCGCGGTGTCCGCGCCGACCTTGGCCGCACGCACACGCAGCGTTCCGCTCGCGTTGACGGTGGCACCGATGACCGCGTCCCCCGGTGCCTTGTGGACCGGGAGGCTCTCCCCGGTGACCATGGACTCGTCGACCTCGGACTCGCCCTCCTCCACGACGCCGTCGGTGGCGATCTTCGCCCCGGGACGGACGAGCAGCAGGTCTCCGACCTTCACCTCCGAGGTCGGCATGTCGACAAATTGACCCTCGCGGATCACGGTTGCCTGAGGCGGGGCGAGATCGAGCAGCGTACGGATGGCGTCGTTCGCCCCGCCGCGGGCGCGCATCTCGAACCAGTGACCCAGCAGCACGAACGCCGCCAGCACGGTCGCAGCCTCGTAGAAGACCTCGCCTCCGCCCGTCACGGTCACCCCGAGGGAGTAGAGCCAGCCGGCGCCGATGGCGACCGCGACCAGCACCATCATGTCGAGGGTGCGCGCTTTGAGCGCGCGCCAGGCGCCGTCGAAGAAGATCCAGGACGAGTAGAAGACCACCGGGATCGACAGGATCAGGCTGAACACGTCGTCGCGCAGACCGAACGGCGCCGGTGCCTCGAACCCGAAGACCTCACGCCCGATCGGTGACCAGAGCAGGATCGGGACCGAGAGCACCAGAGCCACCAGGAACCGGTTGCGCATGTCGGTGACCATGTCGGCCATCGACATGCCCTCGTGTCCCCCGTGGCCCATCGCATCGTGCGGCGACATCGTGGGAGCGTGCTCGTGGCCCACATGATCCGCGTGATCGCCGGGAGACGCGAGCGGGTCGCAGATGTGGCCGGGCACCGACTGTCCGGAGCAGTGATATCCGCACTCGCGGACCCAGTCGCGCAGCTGCGTCACGTCGGTCCGCTGCGGATCGAACGTGACGGTCGCCGTCTGTGCGACCGGGTTGGCCTCGACGTCGAGGACACCCGGGCGCCGCCGGAGGACGGACTCGGCCACGGCCTTGCTCGATGCCCAATGGACTCCCGAGACCTCCAGGACGGCTGTTGCCACCTCGTCGTGAGTCAGCTCGCGCGCAGCGTCGATTCTCATGGGAACCCCTTCGTGACGATTTCAACATAATACCCCTCGGGGGTACCTAGCCAAGGCCTGAACGTCCCGGGGAAGAGGGCCTTAGGACCAATCACGAGGTTCCTATTGCCCTGCTGGTCGCCCACCCAGGTCGTGAAGATGGAAGGAGTCCGGCCGAGAGGAGCAGAGCATGCCGTGGATCACGACCGGCATCGGTCGCGCCGGTTCTTCGGATGCCGGGCGGCGAACCGTCGACGACGCTCGACCGGAGCCCGCGAGCCGCTGGAAGACGATTCGCGACACCCTCGGCGCGGTGACCGGCACAGTCCTGGGAATCGCTCCTCATGTCCTGCATCACATCGGCCTTCTTGCGGGGGCGGCGCTGATCACCGGCACCACGGGCAATGTTCTGTTCTACGCGATCGGTCTGCTGCTCTCGGTGCCGATGCTGCGGCGCCTCTACCGCCGGTTCCGGTCGCTGTGGGCACCTGTGATCGCGGTCGTCGTGTTCACCGGCTTGTTCTCCGTGTCGGCCTTCGTGATCGGCCCGGCGATCTCCGGCAACGACGACGACACCCCGCCGCCCTCGACCCCGACGGATCACGGCCCGGGCTCTAGGGACGAGCACGGCCACTGAACGTGGGCGCTGCCGAGGAGGTCCTCCCCGCGTTGGTCCGCCACCACAGCAGGCTGGTGAGCACGGAGAGCGCGAGCAGCCAGATGACGGCGTACAGCAGCGGCGCCAGCTCGTCGAACGACGAAGTGAGCGCGCCGTCGAGGACCAAACGCGTGCCTCCGTACGCCGGAAGCCATCTCGCCCACGGGTCCGGCTGGGCACTCAGCATCGGGCTCTGCGAGATCCCTACGTCGAGGAACGGCAGGAGGAAGGCGATGAACACTCCGCTGACCCGGCCGAAGATCGGTCCGACGAGCACCCCGACGAGGGCGTACGTGCCGGCGACCAGCACATTCCCCAAGGCGTAGACCGGCCAGTCTGCCGGCGAGAAGACCGCAGCGACCACGGCGAGCGACACCGCTGCCGCGACCAGCACCGCGGCACCGATCGTGGTGAGCCGGACGGCGAGGAGTACGCCCGGACGCAGCCCTGCCAGGCACAGCCTGCGATCGGTCTCGCCGGTGGCGAGGATCGTGAACAGGCCGACCAGCATCGCCAGCGACGCCACGGAGATGGGAGCCATCGTTCCCGCATGGATCTCGGCCGGATCGAACATCCTCACCACCAGGCGACCGTTCTCGCGCACCGCGATGCCGGTGTGCCCGTGCGGCGTGATGACATCGGAGAGCACGATGAACACGGCCGGCACGAGCGCCAGCAGCGCCCACATGGCCGGGTTGCGTATCAGCTCCCGCATGCCCATGCCGAGGCTTCGGCCGTACTGGTCGCTGCGGGCTCCGGCGCCATGCCTGCGGCGACGGTTGCCCCGGCCGACGGCCGAGGTGCGCGCGATGAGCAGCGCCGAGCCGCCCAGCGACACGGCCACCCAGGCGACGCTGATGCCCACGTCGCCCAGCCAGGCCGCGTGCCCTGACGGGGTGTCGGCCACCCACAGCGAGATGAAATGGGTGGGTAGCAAGCGGGTGACCGCACTGTCGCTCGAGGACAGGGTCGGTCCGAAGAAGACGTCGAGGATCCAGACGAAGAGCACCACGACCGTGCCGTTCACCGGATCGCGCGCGATGGCGCCGACCGCGGCGCCGATGCCGAGGTAGACCAACGCGAACATGGTGGTGCCGATGATCAGGCGACCCGGATGGTCCAGGGGCTGACGCAGTGCCAGTACGGCCAGCGAGACGGCGCTGGCGACCACCGCCAGAATGGCCCCGGTCAGGAGCCGGGCGACGACGAGCGTTCGTGGTCGAGCTCCGCACAACAGCAGGCGACGGTCGGCGTCCCTGGCGGCGGAGACCTGGAAATACATGGCCACCGCGGCGAGGAACCCGGCCGCCCAGCCCGCCGTGGCCTGCTCCAACGCCGTACCGTCCCCACCGAGGAGCCGCGCCGCGTCGGCGAGCGAGTCCGCTGCGACGAGCACGAAGACGACCGGAACCAGCACGAGGACGACCAGGTTGGTGGAGTTCCTCGCGTAGTCACGCAGGAAACCGCGGGCGAAGACCCACCAGGTCACCGCGGGGCCGCCTTCCCGTCGCGGATCTCCACGATCCGGTCGAAGCGGTCCTCGTCGACGACGAAGTGGCTCACGATCAGGGCGCTGCGGCCGGCGGTCCGCCGCTCGGCGACCAGATCCCAGAACTTCAGGTACGTGTCGAAGTCGAATCCCGCGTAAGGCTCGTCCAGCAACAGCACCTCGGGATCTGCCAGAAGGGCCAGGGACAGGTTGAGCTTGGCCAGCGTGCCACCCGACAGCTCATCGGCTCGTACGTCCGCGTAGCGCGCGAACCCCAGGGCCTCGTACAAGCCCTCGGCCGAGGTGCGAGCCTGTGCGGACGTGAGCCCGTAGGCGGCCCCGAAGAGCTCGACGTGGTCGTCACAGGTCAGCCGTCCGTAGACCTGCGGCACCTGTGGGCAGTAGCCGATGCGGCCCTCGTGGGTCACCGTTCCCTCGTCCTGGGCCAGTGCACCGACGAGGATCTTCATCACGGTGGACTTACCCGATCCGTTCTCGCCGACCAGACCCACCACCTCGCCCGCACCGAGCTCCAGATCGATCCCACGCAGCACCGGGTGTCGGCGCCGTCGAGGCCACCAGCCTCGACGGAACGACTTCACGATCCCCGCGGCGCGCAGCACGTTCCGAGCCGCGACCGGTTCGTGCACCGAGGTGGGCTCGGCGGCGGCCATCGTCCGCCCACCTAGTGCCGCGAGTGCGAGTCGCGCCGATGGTCGGGGTCCTGGTGCTCGCGTCCTCCGCTGCCGTGCATGCCCTTCATCATGAAGATCATCATCAGCGGGCAGAGCAGAAGGATGGCGAGAACAGCAAGGGACCCGAACGGTACGCCGACCGAGAGTGCCCCCACGAAAACGATTGCTGCCGCCACGGCGAACAGGCCCAGGTTCGAGGTCTTCATCGGTCTTCTCCTCTACGTCCGGCGGTCGAGCCGCCTGACTTCAGCCTGGACCGGGACAGCGTCCGCGGCGAGGGTCGTTGGGTGACACTCCGAGGGCTGTTGGTCCCGGGCGAAGGTCCTCTGCGCGCGTGGACCTTCGGACACCGGACGACGTTCTTGTTGCCCTGCTGCTCCCTCTCATCGCTTGTGACGATGACGCGAAGAGCTCGGTCGAGAGGAGCAGAGTCATGCGGCGAGACCCTGGGATCGGTCGCCGGACAGTCTTGCTCGGCGCACTCGGAGCCCTGGCGGCCGGAGCCTTGAGCTCGTGTGAGGGCGACGGCAGTCCAGGAACGTCCCGGCCCATGCCCCGGCTCATCGGGCCACGCTCGGACGAGGTTCGTGCCGCCGAGCAGCTGCGACGTACGCCGGGCCAGCGCGTCGTCTCCCGGAAGATCACCGCTCGCGAGAGCGTCATGGATCTGGGCGAGCGGACGGTGTCGACCTGGACGTACGACGATGCCCTACCCGGACCCGAGCTGCGGACGAGGGCCGGCGACCTGCTGCGGGTCGAGCTCACCAACGACCTCCCTGACGAGACGAGCATCCACTGGCACGGGCTGGCCCTGAGCAACGACATGGACGGCGTCCCGGGACTGACCCAAGATCCGATCGGCGCCGGATCGAGGTTCGTCTACGAGTTCACCACCCCCGACCCCGGGACGTACTTCTTCCACCCGCATACCGGGGTCCAGCTCGATCGCGGCCTGTACGGCGTGCTGATCGTCGACGACCCCGACGAGCCAGGTGGCTACGACCAGGAGTGGGTCGTCGTCCTCGACGACTGGATCGACGGCACCGGACGGACACCCGACGACGTGCTGGAGCGCCTGGCATCGAGCACGGGCCACGGCGGGATGATGGGCCGGACGATGCACTCCCCACTTCTGGGAAGCGCCGGAGACGTCGACTACCCGCTCCATCTGATCAACGGACGCACCCCTCGCGCTCCGGTGACCTTCACCGGTCGTCCCGGACAGCGGGCCCGGATCCGGATCGTCAATGCCGGCTCCGACACCGCCTTCCGGGTCGCGCTCGGCGGTCACCGGCTGACGGTCACCCACTCCGACGGGTTCCCGGTGACACCGGTCGCGACCGATGCCCTGCTGATCGGCATGGGCGAGCGGTACGACGTGATCGTCGAGCTCGCCGACGGGGCGTTCCCACTGGTCGCACAGGCAGAGGGCAAGACCGGTGCCGGCCTGGCGGTGGTGCGTACCGGCTCAGGGGCGGCGCCGTCGGCAGGGACGCGCGTTCGTGAGCTCGACCGGCGGATCCTGCTGGGGACCGATCTGGCCGCGGCGGACAGCGCACGGCTGGGTCGCCGGAGCATCGACAGAAGCCTCGACGCCGTACTCGGCGGGGGCATGATGTCCTACCGGTGGACGATCAACGGTGGAGCGTTCCCAGACACCGATCCGCTGGAGGTGGCGCAGGGCGAAAGAGTCAGGCTCCACGTACGGAACACCTCGATGATGTTCCACCCGATGCACCTGCACGGGCACACCTTCGCCCTCGCCGGGAGCGGCGTCCGCAAGGACACGGTGATCGTGCGCCCTCATCAGAGCCTCGAGGTCGATCTCCAGGCCGACAACCCCGGCCAGTGGGCGCTGCACTGCCACAACATCTACCACGCCGAGACCGGCATGATGACCGTGCTCTCCTACCGCAGGTGAGAGCCGGCTCGCGACGGACGTCGGGGGCCCCACTTCACCGCTCGAGGTCAGCGAGCGGCGACGGCGCGGAGGACGAACTCCTCGATCCGCTCGGCCGGGAGATGGCGGGTGCCGAGGACGGCGTGGACGAGAGCGAGGGTGGCATCGACGTCGGGCACGACGAAGATGCCCTGCTCGGCGCCCTGCTCGAGGATCTCGGCGAGGACCTGCTCGACGGCGACGATGTGCTCGCGGATCTCCCGGCGGGCCTCCGCGGGGAGACCGCCGTAGACCTGCGGCCCGAAGCCCATGTGACCGCGCTGTTTGTGGAGCGGAGTCTCGCCCAGCGCGAGGTGGCTGCGTACGTAGATCCGCAGCCGCTCCGCCGGATGCTCGCTCGCCGCGAGCCGGGCCTGCAGGGACGCGACGTACTCCGAGGTCTCGCGGGTCGCGAACGCGACCATCACCGCATCGCGGTCCTTGAAGTGGTGGTAGATCGCGGTGCGCCCGATCTCCGCGCGCTGTGCCAGCTTCGACATCGTGACCGCGTCATAGCTGCCCTCGGCCATCAGCTCCGCGAAGGCCGCGAAGATCCGCTCGCGCACCAGCCTGCGGTGCTCGGCGACGTTCTCAGCGGCGATACGGGGCACGAGGACGAACCCTAGTTCACGTGCGATAGCTGTCGAGGCGAGCGCCGAGCTCCTCGAAGAGCGCCTGGTTGAGACCGAAGGCGACCTGGACCTCCGCGACGATGCGGGCCTTCCCGGCAGGGTCGAGGTCCAGTGCGTCGAGGCGGGCGCGGTAGCCGTCCTTGTAGGGCTTCGGCTTCGGGATCTCGGCGAACTCGTAGAACGCCACCCCTTCGCCGCCGAGCTCGAAGAACCGGTCGAGCAGCCGGCCGATCGCCTGGCCTCCGGAGAGATCGCCGAGATAGCGGGTGTAGTGGTGGGCCGCATAGAGGCCGCCCCACGCCCGGGTCGCCTCGATCCGGGCGACGTACGCATCGGCGGCCGCCGACTCGACGCTGTCGCCGTCGACACCCGGCGCCCACACGGCCAGGTCGGCATCGATCGCGGCCAGGCGCTCGAGCGCGATGTCGTGGACGGCCGCGGCGATGGGGTCGATGGCGGCCAGGTCACGGCCCACCGACTCGAGCGCGAGATAGACCTTGCGCAGACGCAGCAGGTAGTCGGCGTACCCCTGCTTGTTGACCCGTCCGGCCAGCAGCTCCTCCATGAAGGAGGACGTCTCGGCAGCGGCGTGCTGGACCCGGGATCCCGCACGCATCAGCGCGGAGAGCGGAGCCCCGGAGGTCTCGTCGACGAGTAGGGCAGACATGTGTGCTCCAGTGCTGTCGGGCGTCGGGCGGGCGGCGTTCCGAACAAAGATATTGACACACTGTCAGAAAGTCATCAAGGCCTTGGTTAGGTTGCCCTAAGTGGCACTCGGTCGTGATTGAGAACGAGTTTTTACGATCAGGACAGAAAAGAACAGCCGGGGCACAAGATCCATACGGCAGGTCCATATCGATGGCGCCTTCTGGGACCTTGGTCATTTCTGCATCGAGATCGACGTCGAACACGACCTGTTACCAGCGAAGTTACGGCGAAATTCTGTGACCCCGGGTCCGGGTCGAGCGCTGGGCGACGGCGAATCGACGTGGCTAGACTCCCCGCTTCGTCACGGCGAGTCACAGCAACCGGGGGGCTGCAGAGGCTGACTTCTACTCGTCGTGCCCTGTCATCGACAGTTATCAACACCATTGGAGAAGTCACTTGCGCTCCCCACTCTCGGTCCGCGGAGCCGCCCTTGTTGCGGCGACCGCGATGATCGGTCTCTCCGTGACCGCGGCCCCGGCGACTGCGTCGGCGGAGAAGCCCCAGGCCAAGGCGTCGTCGGTCGCCCTGGCTGTCAACGTGTCCGACAAGGTCAAGGTGGACACCGGCCGCTACACCGCCACCTACAACGGCAAGAAGACCGTCAACTCCGGCACCAACAAGCCGGCCCTACCGCTCCTCGAGGGTGAGCAGCAGCTCCTCTCGGTCGGCGTGTTCGCCCAGGACGCCGCCGCCGCGCTCCAGAACGGCACCGTCTACTCCGGCGCCTGCTCGGCCCTGGCCGGCAAGGGCGCGACCCTGGTCTCCATCGGCGACGGCTCCAGCTGCGTCAAGCCGGGCGAGGCCGTCACGGTGAACCTCGCCGAGCTCGACCTGCAGAAGCTGGGCGCGACCACCGACTACCTGCTCAACGACGAGAGCAAGGACTTCCACGTCAAGCTCGGCCCGGTCAACCCGCTGGTCCAGGACGTCGTCTCCGGCGTGCTGACCAAGGTCGGTGGCCTCTCGGTCGGCGTCGACCTCGACGCCGCGGAGAGCACCTGCATGGCGAAGGGCACCAAGTTCAAGGGCAACACCCAGCTCAAGAACGCCGCCGTCACGGTCAACGTCCCCGGCAAGGGTGACATCAAGGTCGCGGACCTGCCGGCGAACCCGAAGAAGAACACGACGGTCGTGCCGGACCTCTCCCCGGTGACCGACGCCGTCCTCGGCCGCGTCGACACGCTGCTGCAGTCGGGCCTCAAGAAGGACATCGGGCTGGGCGACATGAGCGTCTCGATCCGCATCGACCTGATCGAGCACATCAAGAAGCAGCTCGCCGTGCTGCTCAAGGGCCTCGAGACCGACCTGGTCGAGCTCACCATGAACAAGCAGGACAAGACCGCCAAGTCGCTCGAGGTGTCCGCGCTGGACATCAAGGTGCTCGACGCCGTGAAGAAGGTCGGCGCCCCGACCGCTGCCGAGGTCGCCATCGGCACCAGCACCTGCGGCACCAACGGCCTCACCACCGCCGAGGAGAAGGCTGCGGCCGCCGGCGACAAGAAGAACGTCGACGTCGTCGTCTCCGGCGACCAGTCCGACCCGGACACGAGCGTCGCGGCCAAGCCCGACAACGCTCCGGCCAACGCCGAGCTCAACCTGCTCTCGTCCCCGGCCGCCAAGGGTGGGTTCGCCGCCGGCGCGCTCGTGCTGCTCGTCGCCGCCGCTGCCGCCACCCGGTGGTTCCTGCTGCGCCGCGCACAGGCCTGATCCACTGATCAGGACCTCCCGATAGGGACGTCGTAGAACCTGCACCACCGAATCCCGGGCCAAGGCTTGAAGC